>NZ_CP073745.1:427500-727500 GCF_024397975.1 Bacterioplanoides sp. SCSIO 12839 | reverse complement strand
AGAAGGGAAGTTGCCATGCACAAACTGGCCATAGCTTTTTTTTTGTCCTCAATGGGCCTCTGAAACGTATCAGTTTCAGAGGCAATACATATCCGCTTATGCCATTAATGCTGAACCCTGACACGCTCAACAGCATCTAACCAGCCCTGATAAAGACGTTCTCGCGTCGCAATATCTTGCTGACAAACAAACTCTTTTTCATGCGCCCAAAGCTGCGCCAGTTGCTCCAGGCTGTCGTATATTCCCACCTGCAAACCCGCCAATAATGCGGCACCCAGCGCCGTTGTTTCCGTTACTTGTGGCCGGGTAATAGGCATTGCCAGTGTGTCTGCCAGAAATTGAATCAACCAGTCATTCACCACCATGCCACCATCAACCCGTAAGGTTGCTGGTTTAACACCGTCTTCGGCCATGGCTTCCAGCAAGTCACGTGTCTGATAACACACCGCTTGTAATCCGGCCGTGACAATTTCTTTAATCCCGGTATCCCGGGTCAGGCCCATAATGGCGCCCTTCGCTTGTGGGTCCCAGTAAGGCGCGCCCAATCCGGCAAAAGCAGGTACCATGTAAACCGGATTGTCGTAACCGGTCGCTTCCGCTAATGGTTGCGTTTCTTTGGCGTGGCCAATTAAATGCAAACCATCACGAATCCATTGAATCGTTGCCCCCGCCATAAAGATGGAGCCTTCCAGGGCATACGTCGTTTCACCATTAATGCGGTAACCGACTGTTGTCAGCAATCGATTCTTTGATTGCAGTGCTTCGGTCCCTGTATTCATCACCATAAAACAGCCAGTGCCATAGGTACTTTTCGCCATGCCCGGGCTAAAGCAGGCCTGGCCAATCAATGCGGCTTGTTGATCACCGGCGATGCCACCAATCGGTATGCCAGCTCCCAAGAGTGCCGCATGGGCACGGCCAAAATCTGCGGCACTGTCCTTCACAACAGGCAACATAGCCGCAGGTACACGGAAAATTTCCAGCAGTTCCTCATCCCATTGCTGAGTATGAATATTGAACAACAAGGTTCTTGAAGCATTGGTCGCATCGGTGGCATGGCTTTGACCATTGGTCAGGTGCCACAACAAATACGAGTCCACCGTACCAAACGCCAATTCTCCCTGCTCTGCCCGCTGCCGGGCTCCCTCAACGTGATCGAGAATCCAGGACACTTTGGTGGCAGAAAAATAAGGATCCAGCAATAGCCCGGTTTTGTCAGAAATCCGCTGTTCCAGCCCATTCTGCTGCTTAAGTTCAAGGCATTGATCCGCCGTTCGGCGATCTTGCCAGACAATCGCAGGATAAATGGTTTTGCCGGTTTTACGATCCCAGACTAAGGTGGTTTCGCGCTGATTGGTGATGCCAATTGCAGCAATATCTTCCGCCGTACAAGCCGCTTTTCAATCGCTGCGCGGGCACTGGAGATCGTGCTCTGCCAGATCTCGTCCGGGTCATGTTCTACCCAGCCAGGTTGCGGAAAATGTTGCGTAAACTCCTGTTGCGCAGTCGCAATAATGTCTCCCCGATCAGAAAACACAATCGCTCGTGAACTGGTGGTTCCCTGGTCCAGGCTCAATAAATAACGTGGCATGAATGACTTCCTCTTTTTATGACACGCATATTACTGTGAAGCCATTTCTGCTGCCAGCTTATGCAAAACACATTTGCCTGAGACCGTTCATCCAACAAACACCGTCAATTCAGCTACACTTTTTAAAATGTACAAAAAGTGAACAGCGCCATGAAAAATAATCAACCGGTAACACAGCAGGAAATTAAGTTAAAACAAGGTTGCCATCTGGTTTCATCAACCAACCTCAAGGGCGTCATCACCCATTGTAATCAACACTTTATCGATATCAGTGGTTTCGAAAGAGACGAGTTAATCGGTTCACCACACAATATTGTCAGACATCCGGATATGCCAGCCATTGCGTTTGAAGATATGTGGCAAACCCTGAAATCGGGCAACCACTGGATTGGCTTAGTGAAAAACCGTGCTAAAAACGGCGATCACTACTGGGTGGATGCTTATGTCACTCCGCTATACGACCAGTCTGAAGTGGTTGGCTATGAATCCGTAAGAGTCATGCCACAGGCGGATCAGATCCGCCGTGCCGAACAAGCTTATCGCCGTATCAATGAAGGGAAAAAACCCATTCCGGGAAGACGTTATCTGAAATCCCTGTTGTATTTTGCTGTTCCCTGGCTGATCACGGCGATCGTGTCAGCAATCAGCACAGCTCCTGCATGGTTAACCTGGCTTGTGGTTGCCATGGCAACCTTGTCGTTCAGCACTAACCGACGATTATTTAACAACATCAGCCAGGCAACACAAAAGGTCAGTAATAACGAGCTGATGACCTGGATCTACACAGGTAGAACCGATGCATCCGGAGAGATTGAGTTCACCATGCATACTCTGGAAAGGCGCTTACAAACCGTTCTGGTAAGAATTGCGGATAACTCAGAGCATTTATTACGCACCACAGCCACGACGGTCAATATCTCTCAGGAAACACTGCAGCGTGTCCGCCAGCAGCACACCTATACCCAGCAGGTTGAACAAACCAGTCAACAAATTGTGAGTGCCGCAACGGACTTAAGTGATAACAACACGCAATCCGGTAACGCCAGTAATAAAGCCACACAAACGGCCCAGCAGGGAGAGCAGGAAGTCGAGGTCATGGTGGAACAGACCAACAACCTGCAACAGCAGCTGAAGACTACCGCCAATGCCATTGGTGCCCTGGCTCAGGAAACCCAGGCCGTCAATCGGTTTCTTAAAGCCATCACTGAAATCGCTGAACAAACCAATTTATTGGCGCTAAATGCAGCCATTGAAGCAGCCAGAGCCGGTGAACAAGGCCGTGGGTTTGCCGTCGTTGCCGATGAGGTACGTAACCTCGCTCAACGCACACAAGAATCGGCAGGAGAAATTCAAACCATTGTTAACGGGCTTAATCAACACAGCGACCATGCCGTTGATGCCATGGAAAAAGGCCTGCAATCCACAGAAAATACACTGCACAAAGCACACAAAGTGACCGATGTCTTTGCCGCCATCCGCAACGAGCTGGACGTTATTCATCAACTGAATCATTCCAACAGCACGGCTGTGCAACAACAAAACCAGGCCGCCAATGATATCGGCAGCAACCTGCAACAGTTAGAAGCGTTATCCGATGAAGCAGAAACCATGGCAGAAGACATGCACCAGCATTGTGAGCAGCTATCCCAGCTGATGCGTGACCAGGGCAATATTATTCGCCGCTTCCAACGAGGACTATGAATGTTTAACATAGCTTAATCTATTAAGCTGAGATTTGCTCATGTCCACTCTGGATATCAAACACCTGCGCACTCTGACTGCCCTGCGTGATGGGGGAACACTGGTCGAAGCTGCGCGTCGCCTGCATCTGACACAGTCTGCGCTTTCGCATCAATTGAAAGATTTGGAAGAGCGCCTGGGCGTTTCGTTATTCTTACGCAAAACCAAGCCTTTGCGCTTTACCCGAGCTGGGCTGGAAGTGCTGCAACTGGCCGATCAGTTGCTTCCTCAGATTCAGCAAACCGAACGCAATCTGAAAAAGCTTGCTGGCGGAGATATTGGCCGATTGCACATGGCGATTGAATGCCATAGCTGCTTTGACTGGCTGATGCCCGCCATCAATGCTTTTCGTGACCACTGGCCAGAAGTGGAAATCGACCTGAGCACCAGTTTTAACTTTGAGCCTCTGCCTGCACTGGTTCGTGGCGATATTGACTTAGTGGTGACCTCTGACCCACATGAGCATAACGATATTTACTACCACCCCCTGTTCCGCTACCAGTCCATGCTCGCGATCGCTAACCAACACCCCCTGGTACAGCGCAACGTGATTCAGGCAGAAGACCTGCAAGATCAAACTCTCATTCACTATCCGGTGGATCGCAAACGGCTGGATATTTTTGAACGTTTTCTTGTGCCTCGGGGCATTGAACCGCATATGACACGACAAACAGAATTAACACTGATGATGGTTCAGTTAGTGGCCAGCGGTCGTGGAGTGGCGTGTTTACCCAACTGGGCATTACAGCCCTATTTAGATGCTAAATTAGTGGCAAGTCGACCATTGGGGGAACAAGGCGTTTGGCCAACCTTGTATGCTGCTATTCGCAAGGAGCAGAAAGAAGCCACTTATATTCAGGATTTTCTTGATCAGGCGCTACAAACCTGTTTTCAGTCTTTACCCGGAATCCTGCCTGCCAATGGCAATGCGTGAGGCTTTTTCTTCAGGCATAAAAAAAGGGTTCAGAAACCTGAACCCCAAAAAGCGAATTTCTTCGCTACATTCTCACCACGTCTCCTAAGGATACGCAAGGTCCATATTGCCGTTAATAACGTGTCAAATCTGTTGTAAATGCGTATATGAATGTAACCAAATGTATACACACGGCTAAAGTATCGTTAATCCTGATGTTTTCGTGGCCAGATCAGACTGAACTTGGCCCCTCCTAACACCTCACTGCGTGACACCATTGCCCGACCACCGTGCCAGTAGGCTATCCGCCGAACAATCGACAGTCCTAAACCATAGCCACCGGATGCCCGGGTACGGCTGTCATCAAGGCGAGCAAACGCGGTGAATACCCGATCCCATTCATCTTCCGGAATACCCGGACCATCGTCTTCAACATCGACCCGACAGGTATCGGTTCCAACACTGCAATTCACTAATACCCGAGAATTGGCATAACGTCCGGCATTGCCCACCAGGTTCTGAATGGCGCGGTGCACATAACGGGGTTCAACCTCTGCAGTTTGGCTGATTTGAGGGTTAATCCCGACATACTCGACCGTAATATTTTCAGGCGGGCGTGCCTCTTCAACAACCTGTAATGCTGTATCCGCAATATTCACCTGTTGGAAATCCAGAATCGGGCCACCCTCTTCCAGGCGTGCATAGGTCAGGATTTCATCAATCAGCTCATCCAACTCCTGAATGTCAGAGTCCATGCCTTTTAGCTGCTTGGCAACAAACGGATCATCAAACAGAGTATCTTCGATGATCTGTACGCCAAACCGAATCCGGGCCACCGGGGTTCTTAATTCATGGGAAACGGCACGCACCATTTCACGCTGAATCGAAATCAGGCGCTGGATATGTTCTGCCATTTTATTAAAGGCTGATCCCAAACGACTGACGGCATCACCCGAGGTGATTGCCACACGGGCGTTCAGGTGGCCCTGTGCCAAGCGACTGGTGGCCTGCTCCAGTTTGCGTAAGCGAGTCTCAAAAGAATTCACCACCCAATACACACCCAAACCAATCAACATGGTACCTATCACGGTAATAACGGTGATTGCTTGCCAGGAATATGGGTTAAACGCATTGATGGGGCCTACAACTAATGCCTGATCTTCACCAGGCAACTTGGCTAAGGCCTCTGCACGGTTTCCTTCAATAGAAATACGGACCAAAATATCGCCATACAACATCCTGCCCTTATCCGTTTCAGTGAGATTGAGTTGTTCATAGGGCAGTACTTTCAGAGGAAAACCAAAATGGGGCTGCATCTGCTGCAAAAACGCGTCAATGCTGAGGCCACTGCGACGAAAATCCTGCATCAGCAGAAACGCAACCGCCTGGGCCTGTAAATCGGTCACGGCGTTCAGTTCGATATACAACAAACGTTGTCCACTGAGAGACTTTAACAGGCGAACGCTGCGTCCTTCATTGGTATGAAAAATCAACGCCTGCCCACGCGATAAGCGATCCTGCTGATAACGGTCAAGGTCCGGAGCGGCATCCTCATATGCTAACAGACGCATATCTGCATCAAATAAGGCGGCCAACTCGGTTAAAGCGGCGGGGTTATCTTCGAGGCGCTGCGACAACATGTACAGCGTCCCCTGAGCGATTTCTTCGTTAAACTGAGAAGTCCGGACAAAGTTGACCAGCTGCAGCGCAGCCGTGCATAACAATGCAACGACCAGCAAAGCAGCCAGCAGACCGGAGTAAACACGGATAAAGATACGCTGTCTCCTGCGATCAGATTTCCTTCACAAACAGGTATCCCTTGGAACGTACGGTTTTAATACGTTTAGGGTTCATCGGGTCATCGCCGACTTTCGGGCGAATGCGCGACACACGAACATCAATAGAACGATCCTGTCCATCGTATTCAATGCCTCGTAACTGGTGGAAAATTTCTTCCCGGGTCAGCACCCGGCCAGCACTGGAACTCAGCAACCACAACAAATCAAACTCGGCACTGGTCAAGTCAATGCTCTGACCATCCAACCAGGCTTCGCGCATAGCATTGTCCACCACCAGATTACCGAAGGTCAGACGGTTATCACTGGTGGTTTCAACTTCTTCCTGCTCCGGTTCTTCTTTAACCCGGCGCAATAAGGCTCGAATACGCGCCAACAATACTCGCGGACGAACCGGTTTGGCCACATAGTCATCCGCGCCCATCTCCAGTCCAAGCACCTGATCCAGATCTTCAGTACGGGCCGTCAACATCAGAATCGGGCCTTTGTAATAAGGGCGAACGATGCGACAAACGGCCAAACCATCCTCACCCGGTAACATCAGATCGAGTACCACCAGGTCGGGTTGTTCTGTTTTGATACGCTCAATCGCCCGGCTACCGTCACCTTCCACGGATACTTTCAGGCCATTGCTTTCCAGATAATCCTTGGTCAGGGTTGCTAAACGCTCATCATCCTCAACAATCAGAATGCGCCAGTTTTCTTCTGGGTTATGACCACTTTCTTGTTTCAACATGGTTTATTACCAATCCTTAAACTACTTCGCCAACCGGCTGCTTCTTTTTAACTTTAGACCCAGTTACGCTTTGTTGCATAGTAACGGAAAAACATTTGTAAAAATGCGCTTATCTGACCAATCCAGACAGGATAATGGCTGCATAAAATCATCAAAATGCTGTCCACCAACTACACACAAGTTATCCACATGAGATTTTACAAACACACTATATATTGGGGTTGAAAACCCACCTGCACCGCATTATCTTGTGCTACGCGCTTTAGAAATCCATCGATAAGTCAGTCACTTAGACAAGCTCTACAGGGTTTTTCATCCAGCGTCAATCATATGGATCCACAACATTTCTATCAGGGATAGATGGAGTAGTTTCCCTTGAATACAGGCACAATCAGCATGAACAGTCAGCTCCAAGTCAGCAAACGTGACGGGCGCAAGGAATCTCTCGACCTCGAGAAAATTCACAAAGTAGTTACCTGGGCCGCCGATGGCCTGGACAAAGTGTCCGTTTCTGAAGTTGAGCTGAAAGCCCATCTGCAGTTTTTTGATGGTATTCAAACCTCTGAAATTCATGAAACCCTGATCAAAGCAGCGGCTGACCTGATCTCTGAAGAGTCTCCGGACTATCAGTATCTGGCAGCACGTCTGAATATTTTCCACCTGCGCAAAAAAGCCTATGGCTGCTTTGAGCCACCCGCGCTGTACGACCATGTGACCAAAATGGTCGACAGCCAGCGTTATGACCAGCATTTGCTGGAAGACTATACCGCTGAAGAATTTGCCGCGATGGATGCGTTTATCGACCATTCGCGCGATATGAACTTCAGCTACGCTGCGGTTAAGCAGCTGGAAGGCAAATACCTGGTACAAAACCGGGTAACCGGCGAAGTGTATGAAAGTGCTCAGTTCCTGTACGTGTTAATTGCTGCGTGCCTGTTCGCCTCGTATGACAAAGAGCGTCGCCTGGACTACATCAAACGTTTCTACGATGCGGTATCCACGTTCAAACTGTCGCTACCAACCCCAATCATGGCCGGTGTTCGTACGCCAACACGTCAGTTCAGTTCTTGTGTATTAATTGAAGCCGGCGACAGCCTGGATTCTATTAATGCCACCGCTGGCGCCATTGTTAAATACGTTTCTCAACGCGCTGGCATTGGCATCAATGGCGGTCGCATTCGCGCATTGGGCAGTCCAATTCGCGGTGGTGAAGCCTTCCATACCGGTTGTATTCCGTTCTACAAACACTTCCAGACCGCGGTGAAGTCCTGTTCTCAGGGCGGTGTTCGTGGTGGTGCAGCGACCTTGTTCTACCCATTGTGGCACCTGGAAGTTGAAAGCCTGCTGGTACTGAAAAACAACCGGGGTGTTGAAGAAAACCGTGTGCGTCACCTGGACTACGGCGTACAGATCAACAAAACCATGTACGAGCGCCTGATCAAAAACGGCAATATTACCCTGTTCTCACCATCGGATGTACCGGGTCTGTATGATGCTTTCTTTGAAGATCAGGAACTGTTTGACCAGCTGTACAAAAAATACGAAGCCGACGACAGCATTCGTAAGCAAACTGTCAAAGCGGTTGATCTGTTCTCGGCCATGATGCAGGAACGTGCCAGCACCGGCCGTATTTATGTACAAAACGTCGACCACTGTAATACCCACAGCCCGTTTAACCCGAAACGCGCTCCGGTTCGCCAGTCAAACCTGTGCCTGGAAATTGCCCTGCCAACCAAACCATTGAATGAAATCAATGATGAAAATGGCGAGATTGCCTTGTGTACGTTGGCTGCCTTTAACCTCGGAACGGTCGAAGACCTGAACGAACTGGAAGAACTGGCTGACTTGATTGTACGCGCCCTCGACAGCCTGCTGAGTTATCAGGACTACCCGGTAACGGCCGCTCAACGCGCCAGCCTGGGCCGCCGTACTCTGGGTGTGGGCGTGATCAACTATGCCTATTACTTAGCCAAAAACGGCGTGAAATATTCCGACGGCAGTGCCAACGGCCTGACCCATCGTACTTTTGAAGCGATTCAGTATTGGTTGTTAAAAGCATCGAATGAACTGGCCAAAGAACAAGGTAAGTGTGAACTGTTTGATGACACCACCTATGCCCAGGGCGTATTGCCAATCGACAGCTACAAGAAAGAAGTCGATAGCTTCTGTGATGAAGCACTGCAACTGGATTGGGAATCCCTGCGCAGCGACATCAAAGAACACGGCCTGCGTAACTCCACACTGACTGCTCTGATGCCTTCTGAGACGTCCTCTCAGATCAGTAACGCTACCAATGGTATTGAACCACCGCGTGGCTATATCAGTGTGAAACAAAGTAAAGACGGCATCCTGAAACAGGTGGTGCCGGAATACGACAAGCTGAAAAGTCAGTACGAGTTGTTATGGCAAATCCCGGACAACCAGGGCTACCTGCAACTGGTCGGCATTATGCAGAAGTTCGTCGACCAGGCGATTTCGGCCAACACCAACTACGACCCATCGCGTTTTGGCGGCAAGGTACCGATGCAACAACTGCTGAAAGACCTGCTGACAGCGTATAAAAATGGTTTAAAAACTCTGTACTACCACAACACCCGTGATGGTATGGAAGACCCACAAGCGGCCGAACCAGAAGATGACGGCTGTGAAGGCGGCGCTTGTAAGATCTGATTCCTGCTCAGGAATCCACACACTACAAAACGACAAATCCGGCGGTGCTGTTTCTGCAGCACCGTCATCGAGAAGAAACGAATGGCTTATACCACTTTTAACCGCAACGAATTTGATACCTTTGCTCAACCGATGTTTTTTGGTGAGCACGTCAACGTCGCACGTTACGACCAACAAAAACACAAAATTTTCGAAAACCTGATCGAAAAACAATTGTCGTTTTTCTGGCGTCCGGAGGAAGTGGATTTAACCAACGACCGTAAAGATTTTCTTGATTTACCAGAGCATGAGAAACATATTTTTGTTTCTAACCTGAAATACCAAACGTTGTTGGATTCGGTTCAGGGTCGCTCGCCAAACGTAGCACTTTTGCCGGTGGTATCTTTGCCAGAGCTGGAAACCTGGATTGAAACCTGGTCATTCAGTGAAACCATTCACAGCCGTTCGTACACCCATATCGTGCGCAATATCGTGCCTAACCCGGCCGAAATTTTTGACGATATCACCAAGAACGAACACATCACTAAACGTGCGGAATCGGTCACCAAGCATTACGACGACTTTATCGCGTTGTCTAACTATTACATCCAGTTAGGTGAAGGTACACATACGATTAATGGCGAGACCATTGAGGTCAACCTGCGTGAATTAAAGCGCCGTATGTACCGCATGATGATTTCCGTTAATGTACTGGAAGCCATCCGTTTTTACGTTAGCTTTGCTTGCTCATTTGCGTTTGCCGAACGCGCCAAAATGGAAGGCAATGCCAAAATCATCAAGTTAATTGCTCGTGATGAAGCCCTGCACTTAACCGGTACTCAGCATATGCTGCAGATTATGGCTCGTGGTAAAGACGACCCGGAATTTGCAGAAATTGCTGAAGAGTGCCGCGGTGATATGGTCACTATTTTCCGTGAAGCGGCGGAGCAGGAAAAAGAATGGGCTGAATACCTGTTTAAAGATGGCTCCATGATTGGCCTGAATAAAGATATCCTGTGCCAGTACGTAGAATACATCACCAACCAACGCATTGGTGCTCTGGGTTTTGACCCGATCTTTGAAACCAAAAACAACCCGCTGCCATGGATTAACGCCTGGTTAAACAGCGACAACGTGCAGGTTGCCCCACAGGAAGCAGAAATCAGCTCCTACCTGGTGGGTGCCATCGACAGTGAAGTCGATACCAGTGACTTTGGTGATTTTGATCTTTAAGGTGACACGGGATGTCTGCTGCATTAGCTATGTCGGATAAAAAAGACGATACCTTCCAACTCAATGCTGAGTCGTTTAAAGCGGATCAGTTTGAGTTGGAGCCTGTGATTCCGGAAACTGACGAATCTGCCCTGCAAGGTGAACTCTACTTACCGGAAGGCAACGCCGAACAGCCTGAAGTCAATCCTCAGATTGAACTGGATGGCATGGCCAAACCGGTTTATGCCGTAAGTGTTGAACAAGGTGCTGATGTTCAGGCTGTTCAGTTCCAACACGCTCATACCTTGCTGGAGTCGCTTGAGTCGCAGAATGTTGATGTGCATTACCAATGCCGTGAAGGTTATTGTGGCAGCTGTCGGGTTCAGCTGCTGGAAGGTGACGTGCACTACAATGAAGAACCAATGGCCTGGGTGAATGAAGATGAAATTCTGCCTTGTTGCTGCATCCCTAAATCGAATCTGAAAATTAAGATCGACTAAGCTCTGTTCCCTCAATTTATGTAGGGTCAATTACCTGCTGTAAATCAATTATTGATAGCGGCTCTTGATCTACCATCAAACTTGTCTTTAATAAATCAATTAACAACAAGTAGAGAAGGGAACCCAGCATGTCTTATATCTGTATTACACCGAATGTCGCCATGGTTCGTATGAGTGCACGCGATCACCTGGAAGAAATTCCAGGCGATTTCTACATCAATCTGAACACTCTGGTTGAAGCCCGTATGCGCCCGGTGCGCGCAGAACATGACGGTGATTTTTGCGCCGATGTATTACTGGTAATGGAAAATAAAACCCATGAGTTTTTATTCCGCAACAGCCCGGCAGGCAATAAAGCCAAAGAAACTCTGACGTCTTACCTGAAAGATCAGTGCATTAACCTGTAATGCACTAAACGGTAATGCTTTGCTGCATTAAAATGAAAAAACAACCGTGAAAACCCTGCTCTTTTCGCGGTTGATTTCTTCCCGCCATACGATAGCCTTAATCACAACGTCCATATCATAAAACCCATATCATAAAATACCGTAACAAGAGCATTGTATGAGCAAGTTAAACCTGCCTGAAATTGGCAAAGCTGCACCGGATTTTTCAACCCTTGATCAGGATGGCAATAACGTCTCGCTGAAAGACTTACGTGGCAAAACGGTTGTTTTGTATTTTTACCCAAAAGCCATGACCCCAGGTTGCACCGTACAAGCACAGGGTATTCGTGATCATAAATCTGAATTTGAAAAGCTGAATGCCGTAGTACTAGGCATCAGCCCGGATGAAACCAAACGCCTGGTAAAATTTACTGAGCGCGACGAGCTGAACTTCACCTTGCTATCGGATCCGGAACATAAAATTGCCGATGATTATGGCGTGTGGGCTCTGAAAAAGTTCAT
Source organism: Bacterioplanoides sp. SCSIO 12839 (assembly GCF_024397975.1). Taxonomy (NCBI): domain Bacteria; kingdom Pseudomonadati; phylum Pseudomonadota; class Gammaproteobacteria; order Oceanospirillales; family Oceanospirillaceae; genus Bacterioplanoides; species Bacterioplanoides sp. SCSIO 12839. The sequence continues at coordinate 715,455 of NZ_CP073745.1, read as the reverse complement.
GGGCAAAGAATATGAGGGGATTCATCGCCTGACCTTCATTATTGATCCTGAAGGTAACCTGGTACACATCATGGAAAAGGTGAAAACCAAAAGCCATCACGATGACGTCCTTGAAATTCTTAGAAGTCTTTAACACAGCTCAGGTCGCAACGGAATCGTTCTGAACGACCTTCAAGAACTGATTCTGTCCGCCGATAAACGAGCAATGAAAGTCTTTTTGTTGCTCGTTTTTTTATCCTTGCCTGCCACGCTCCAGGCCCGCCATCTTGTTGGTTGTGGGCCAGTATTTATCAGCGCCACCCTGCCAATGTCAGACATACTGACCTCTTCAGCAGATCAATACCTCGCTGGTGCCTGTTATCTGCGGCAAAACCCAACCACTGGAGAAAACCGCTGGTTTCCTGATTTACCTGAGTTACAAGGATTGAGCGCCATTCCCAGTGAGTTTTCTGAAGCAGGAGCGGATGCTCAATTCCAGCAATTCGGCATTCGTTTACCCATCAGGCGCTTTCAGCAATTCCAGTTGGCATTCGTCGCGGACTATCAACAGCAACAGCTGAAAAGTGAGCTGAAAGAAAATACCTACTGGTCACGAACTCAACAGGTGATCGCCAAAGGACAAAACTTATTCATTGAACGCCAGCAATTACGCTACGGTATTGATCTGACATTATTGGATGCCCAACAGCCACTTAACACGTTGCGCATTGCTTACGAACAGAACAAACAACCGGTTCATATCCAACAGCAACAACCGGGCGAAGTAGAAGTCTTAACCCCCGCCCTGTTTAACATCACACAAATATCCGGCGGTTATCAGGGACATCACTGGGGCTGGAATCTTAATTGGCTGGTGAGTATTGGTTATGGGTATTTGCGCGATAACGGTGTAACCCTGTTCAAAGACAGTGGGCAAGACAGTCGCTTCAACCAGGTTCGTTTGGATATATCGGCATTATATCGCTGGCGCTTAAGCCAACGTTTCAGTGCCTCGCTTGGGATCAGCAGCCAGGCGGAATTTTTTAATTTTTCTCACCAGGCCGATACCGAGCGTTACCAGTTCAATAACAGCAATGCTCTGCTCTATCAGCTTCAGTCTGGCATCGAATGGTTTTTCTGACGGAATTCCAGCGGTGTCATGTTCCACCAGCGTTTAAATGCACGACTGAAGGCACTGCTTTCGGCAAAACCCAACTGCTGACTGATGGTTGTCAGTGATAATTCCGTTTGTGCCAATAAATGCTCTGCACGCTGTTTGCGTTCTTGCTCAAGCAAAACCTGAAAAGACGTTCCGGCTTCCTGCAACTTACGTTGCAGGGTACGGCTGCTGATATTCAGATGACGCGCCACATCTTCACGATCAAACGACAACTCCAACGCATTACGTAACATTTGCTCAAGTAACCGGACAACATCGGGCTGATCCAGCGCCGCCAATTGCTGCTCCAGCATTTGTTCATGGACTGCGGCCAGATTCTGGTCACTGAAGGCCAGAGGCTCCTGCAGAATTTCAACCGGAAACACCAACGCATTCCGTGTCGAGGAAAATTGCAAAGGCGCATTAAAAATACGTTGATAATGACTCAGATCAGCAGGCTGCGGGTGGATAAATTCGACCCGGGTCAACGCCAGTGATTTACAGGTCAGCCAGTTGGCAAAATTGCGCAATAACACCAGAACGGCATCAATCTGATGACGACTGAAACTATCCATCGCCGGTTGGTAAATAATCGCCGCCTGATCGCCTTCAACCTGCAGATGATATCCACCACCATCACTGACCAGGCGAGTATAACGATTGGATTTCTCCAATGCAGAAGCCAGCGTTTCACTGTGCATCAGACTCAAAGCAAACAACTGAAAATGGCTGGGCTTTACCTGCTCTCCCATCAGCAGACCAAAATCCAGCGAGGGTGATAACGATTCGGCCGCACGCCAGATTGCTAATGTCTGATCCAGACTGACACGACAATAAGGCTGCGCCAGCAGCTCATCGTCGATCCCAGCAATATCCATCAGAGCCTGGCGTTCTAACCCCTGATGCTCGGCTCCAAGCAATAAGGCACGAATCCATAAACCGGATACTGTTCTGATGGGTGGTTGCGGCATGAGAGCACTTTATTCAGCTAATCAGTCAAAGTCCTGATCATAAAGTTCATCGGCCACACAGAGCAAATATTAACGGCAACAACTAAACGTTGAGATGAACGCCACGGCGTTTATAGCAGTGAGACGCGTTGCAATAGATGGTGATCAAACGCCCCTTGTCCGGAGTCTGAATAATGTAGAGGTCGGTGAATTCCGGCGTCCTCTCCATAAAAGTTGCGTTATGAATCTGTTGTGACAGCAGAATGCTGTCAGCACGGGATGTATTTGGGGTATCCTGAATTCCCATCATAGCGGTCAGCACCGCCAGCAGACAGAATATTCTCATCATTTTCACCTCCAGCCATCGGCCACACTTTTCAGTATAGAAACGATCAGAGTGCAGCGATGTATTTTTTTGTTATAAGCCAGAGATACAAAAATGCCTCCACCCGGTTAGAGTGGAGGCATTAAAATCATCGGTTGGCTACAGTCGTTCTGTAGCCGTTTATAGCCGTAGCCAATCTATTGCCGCTTTAGAGACACCAGTAATTCCGCTTCGCCTCTGGCCATGCCACAACTGTCGACCAGTTCAGCAGCGGTTGCGCCTAAACCAACAAGACGGGATGCCTGCTCAAAGGTTGAGTCATCCGTGTTGGGCAACATCGCCTTTTTTTCGACTTTCTGAAAACGTGCTTCCATCTGCTTAATACGTCGCCCCATACCAATCGCACTACGACTGAGGCCTTGATTCGTTTCATCAAGCGCCATCAGAGTGGCATTGACTCTGGACTGTTCCTGCAACTGTTGTCGGCGTAACGACCACAAAAAGGAACCAACAACCAATAACATGGCAAAATTGCCGATTAACAACCAATGCACCAGAGTCAGTGACGACATAGCAAACCTCTACAAACCTTGAAGCTCGTTCCACTCCTCATCTGTCATCAGTTTTTCCAGGTCGACCAGAATCAACAGTTCGTCGTTCTTATGGCAAACACCCTGAATAAACTTGGCACTCTCTTCGTTACCGACATTAGGGGTGGTTTCAATTTCTGACTGACGTAGATAAACCACTTCAGCCACCGCATCCACGAGAATGCCCACCACCTGATTTTCCGCTTCGATAATCACGATACGGGTCTGGTCGGTTGTGTCAGCTGTCGGCAAACCAAAGCGCTGGCGCGTGTCGATTACAGTGACCACGTTACCGCGCAGGTTAATAATACCTAACACGTATGGGGGCGCACCCGGCACCGGGGCAATTTCACTGTAGCGCAGCACTTCCTGCACCTGCATTACATTAATACCGTAAGTTTCGTTCTCCAAACGGAACGTCACCCACTGCAGAACCGGATCGTCTGCACTCTTGTTTCCGGCTATTGCTGACATAAAACATCCTCACTAAGAAAGGGTCAGTGCGTCAAAAAGACGTTGAAACCTCTCTTAACTATAGATCAGAGCACAAAGTGTACCAGCCGAATTCAGGTATTTTTTTCAGAGAGTTATTAGAGCGGCATGTGCACAGTGAAAAGAGACAGGCACAACAAAAAAAGAGACCAGAGAAAGGTTACTGACGCACGTTTTCCTGTAATAAATCCATCAGGTTAGGCACATCGACTAACGCACACATTTCAGAAATGACCGTACCCGCCAACCAGGGTCGTTTGCTGCGATCCCCACGCCATTTAATCGAGTCATACACCAGGGTGACGGTTTCGCAGATTTCCTGGCAGGCCAGTGCCCAGGGCGAACGATCCAACTGAATCACAAAGTCGTAACCTTGATCCTGCAGAGAAATTCCACGCTCCGGCATGATCAATGCGGCGCTATCAATGATGGTGAGTTTTTGTTCTTCGGTTTGCCACACCCCCAGCGACCAACTGGCCTGACCGAACAGGGGAGTGATCCGGCTTTTACCGCTGGAGTCATCGCGATTATGCACGCCCCCTAGCAACGACAAAGGGATCGCTAACTTCAGACCTGCCACTTTAAAAATCAGGCATTCCACGCCTTGAACAGAACGCCAATTCAATGCATCCGTCTGCTGTGCTTGAGGTTGCTGCTGTGCTTGAGGTTGCTGCTGTGATTGTAGTTGCTGCTGTGATTGTAGTTGCAACTCCGTCTCCACAGCAGGTGTTTCAAGCGGTTCAGGTTCCGCGGCTATCACCTCAGGTTCAGAAGTGACAGGAATCACAGCAGGCTCAGGCACCGTTAACGCTGGCTTTAGAGCAGGCCGCTCCAGCTCAACCGGTGCATAAGTACGCTGCTCTGTCAGTCGTTCAACTTTCACTTCTGACATTTGTGGCACTTCACGCTGCAATTCGGCCACCGCAACCCGTTCGGCCGTTGTCTGTGACGAGATAGCAGAGGTGCTAAGTTCGGGCGGCTCGGTTTTTTCCAACGGAGCCGTTGCCGTTACCAGTAACTGATCCAGATACCCCTGCAATACATCATCAACCTGATTGGTTGATTTTGTCTGTGTTTCAGGGCGTTGCTTATTCATGGCTCAATGCCCGCTCAGACTGAACGACACCATTAATCCACAGAGGAAAAGGCTGACCCGTGTGATCGGATGACAAAGACTCCAGTGTCTGATCGCAGTGTTGTAAAACACACAAACGCAGACGGGATGCCGGCAGCTGCTTCAGCAACATCAGTGTATTCAGAAAATAACTGTATCGCCCGGCTAACGGCAGCTCTTGTTCGGCGACACAAAGAACCGGCTCTCGTCCCGGAGCTAATGTCGAAGAAGAAAATGTTGAGGCCGAGAATGTTGCAGCGGCAGACGGAGCAATGTCTGACTGCAAACTGATATCAGCTTGAGAGTCTGGCTTTTTGTCATCAGGCTGATCCGTGAAAGGTTCAACCGCTTGCTGCAATAAAGTATCCCAATCCGCCGCCGAATTTTCGGGCGGTGCCAGCAACGCATCCAGATAATCATCCAGTGGATTGTTCTTTGCACCACTCATATTAAGACTCCACCGGCGCATTCAGTTGCTTCAGCAAATGGCGATAAGCACGAACCCCCCGACCATCCGGTTCCAGCTGATGTGGGAACACGCCCTGATGGCTGGCATCACGCAGGCGGGTATCCACCGGGATAGCCTCATCCCAAAGAGTATCCGTATAGGTACGGCGCATTTCTTTTAATGTGGTCAGTGACGCGCCGGTACGGCGGTCAAACAAGGTAGGAACAATGGTGTAAGGCAAATTACGGTTTTGTGAACGCATCACCATTTTTAACGTATGAATCATACGCTCCAGGCCTTTCATGGCCAGATGCTCGGTTTGCGTCGGTATCACCAAACGCTGACAAGCCGCCAATGCATTAACCAGCAACACACCAAGAATTGGCGGAGTATCCAACAAGACGTAATCGTAATCATCCCACAACTGCGCCAGACTGCGTGCCAGGACCAAACCCATACCGTCCTGACCACTGACCTGACGCTCAAGCGTGGCCAGTGACGTGGTTGCAGGCAACAAAGAAACATTGGGCAAACTGGTGGGTTTGAGCACACTCTGAACAAAGGCTTTGTCTTTGTGACGCTGCTCAAAAAACAAGTGGTATAAACTGCGATCCAGACTATCCGGATCCTGCTTAAAATAACTGGTCAGGGAGCCATGAGGATCAAGGTCAACCAACAGCACACGATGGCCCTGCTCTGCTAATAAGCCACCCAGTGATACCACACTGGTGGTCTTACCCACGCCACCTTTCTGATTTGCAATTGACCAGATTCTCACTGATGCCACCTTCTGTTTGTTGCAGAGTCATTTATATCAGGTGGTTCTGTATCTTGACGCGAAACAGAACCATAGGTGGAGAAAGCAAAAACTGTGTCAATTACCAAAGATCCGCATCAGGCAGCCGTCAGTCGTTTTTCCAACAGGCTGCTAAAGCTCGGATGGCCGCGACCAGGGCTTATCAAACGACCCTTGTGTCATAAAGATCACTACCCGCCGGTTTTTCGCTTTAGCCTCGTCAGAGTCGCCTTCATCAACCGGGTGATAATGCGACATGCCCATCGCCGCCATTCGTTGTGGCGCAACGCCATATAACGCCAGGTTCTGCACCACCGATGCGGCTCTTAATACCGAAATTTCCCAGTTGCTAACCCCCACAGAAGGGGTGTCATCACTGTGGCCCTGAACATTAATTGGAAACGGCCAGCCGCGCAGGTGCTCAGCAATGGTTTCAATCAACGGCAAGGCCTGCTCGCGCAGACGGGTCTGACCGCTTGCAAACAATAAGTCGGCATTCAAGGAGACACTGATCCAGTCTTCTTCACCATGTACTTCTATATCGTCCGATTCCGGAATTATTTGAGTCACCTGACGAATATCGGCCAACAGTGGTAATAAACCATTGCCTTTGGCCAGCGGTGTCGACAGCTGTGGCACGGGTAAATCCGTGATAGGGAGTTGATTGGAAAAAACGGCTTCGATTTCACTGCGAATGGCGGCACCTTCTTCTTCATCAACCAGTTGTAAGGCATACAACATGATAAAAAAGGCGCACAGCAGCGTCATGTAATCGGCATACGATACCAACCAGCGGTGCGGATCAGGTCCTACAGTCTTGCTGCGATCGTTGTTGGTTGCCATCTCAAAGCACCACACCCTGTAACCGGAAACGCAGTGCAATCGGGTTAACCCCCTCCTTCACCGACAACAGTCCCAGTAACATGGCATCGTAATAACGTCGGCGGATGGCAATATGTTGCCGCAGCGTGTTGGCAATCGGAATCACCACCAGGTTCGCGGCGGCAACACCATAAAAGGTGGCAACAAAAGCAGTGGCAATCCCCTGTGCTAACGCCTCTGGCTGTTGAATATTAGATAACACCTGCATCAGACCCAACACCGCACCAACAATGCCAAGCGTGGGTAAATACCCGGCCAGATTATCCAGCACCGAAACAATATCCAGATCACGCTCTTCCAGCGATTTCAGTTCAAGCTCCATGGTTGCTTTCATGGTCTCATCATCGTAACCATCCACCAGCAAGGTCAGCGCTTTTTTAAAGGTCGGATCATTTTCACTGTTAGCCAGACGTTCTAACGCCAGAATACCGTCACGACGCAACGCATTACCGCAAGTCACGAGTTTATTAATCAGACCATCAAACGAATAAACGGGTGGCGCAAACAGCCAGCTCAACATCCCCATGAGTGGCTTCAGATAGGCTTTTGGAATTTGCGCCAGTGCGGCAAAAAATGAACCGGCAAACACAATCAGAGCCGCCGCTGGATTCCAGAGTAAGCTTAACGCTCCTCCTTCAAGGGTATGCCCTGTCACAACCACAGCCAGGGCAAAAAAAACGATCACTAAACTCCAACGATCCATGTTTCGCTCCGTCAGCCTATATCTTTACTGAGCCGCGGCCCAACATCAGACAATGGCAGAATATCGTCGCTCAGACCTTCTTTAATAACAGCCAGCGGCATACCAAAAATCACACTGCTCTCTTCATCCTGAGCCCAGATTGTTGAGCCAGCCTGCTTCAGCAATCGCGCGCCTTCCTTACCATCAGACCCCATGCCAGTTAACACCACCCCCAGAGTACTGCGGCCAAAATGTTTGGCAGCGGATGCAAAGGCAATATCAACACTGGGACGGTAATTCACCCGCTGATCACTCTCATGAATATGAATAGAACCGCCATTCCGTTTGTCCACCATCAGCTGCATACCACCCGGAGCCACATAGACATGACCCGGTTTCAACAGGTCACCTTCTTCCGCTTCTTTCACCGTTAACGGGCTCATGGCATTTAAACGTTCAGCAAAGGCTTTGGTAAATGAACCTGGCATGTGCTGAACAATCACAATGGGGGTTTTAAAGCCAGCCGGGATGGCCTTGAACAAAGTCTGCAGGGCTGCCGGACCACCGGTAGAGGTACCAATCATCACCAGCTCTTTTTTCCCCACAGGCTTGGGAGCCACTGGAGCAGCAGCCGACGGCATCACCCGGGTCTGATTTTTAGCCACGCCAGCAATTTTATTGGTCAGAGCTTTACGAACTTCCGCCGTACCTTTGGCAATGGCGTCAAAATTTTTGGATAAAAAATCGAGTGCACCAGCATCCAGTGCGTCCAATGTCACCCGGGCACCTTCAAAGGTCAGCGAAGAAAACATCAGAATAGGAACCGGGCGCTGCTGCATGATGGTACGTACGGCAGTGATGCCATCCATCACCGGCATTTCGTAATCCATCGTGATCACATCCGGCTTAAGCGACTCGTTTAATTCAACCGCTTCACGGCCATTAGCCGCATCACCAACAACCTCCATACGGCCATCGGCATTAATAATTTCAGAAACCCGACGTCGGAAAAAGCCGGAATCATCCACCACCAGAACACGAATCGTCACTCAAATTTCCTCGATAACACCTCGCTCAGTTGACGAGATAGATTATTAATGCGGCACCCTGTGACACAGGAAAAACCTTATTCAGGCTACTCATCACACGCTAGCGTGATGAGTAGTGATTCAGCATACTTGGAATATCCAGAATCAAAGCAATGCGGCCGTCACCCGTAATCGTGGCCCCGGCCATGCCGGCAGTGCCATGCAACATTTTGCCCAGCGGTTTGATAACCACTTCTTCCTGGCCAATAAGCTGATCCACCACGAAGCCAACCCGTTTGGTACCGACCGACACCACCACAACATGCGCCGTTTCATCGGCTTTGGCATGGGCTTCACCTTTCACTAACCAACGTTTGAGGTGGAAAAGTGGTACCGGCTTTTCACGCACAACAACCACTTCCTGACCATCCACAATATTGGTCTGCGTCAGATCCAGGTGAAAAATTTCGTTCACACTCACCAGCGGGAAAGCAAATGCCTGATCTTTCAGCATCACCATCAGCGTTGGCATGATCGCCAGAGTCAGCGGCACTTTGATACGGATACTGGTGCCTTTACCCATTTCCGAATCGATGTTGATGGTACCGTTCAGCTGGGTAATTTTGGTTTTCACCACATCCATGCCAACACCACGACCCGACACATCCGAGATCTGCTCTTTAGTGGAGAAGCCTGGCGCAAAAATCAGGTTGTAACACTCATTTTCAGTCAGGCGATCAGCCGCATCCTGATCCATCACACCTTTTTCAACCGCTTTACGGCGCAACACGTCAGCATCCATACCACCACCATCATCTTCGATGATCAGCAGAATATGGTCCCCTTCCTGTTCAGCTGACAACACGACGGTACCCACACGTGCCTTACCGGCCTGCTCACGCACGTCTGGCATTTCCACACCGTGGTCAACCGCGTTACGCACCAGGTGAACCAAGGGGTCGGCTAAGGCTTCAACCAGATTTTTATCCAGATCGGTTTCTTCGCCGCGCAGTTCAAGGTTAATTTCTTTCTTCAGCTGACGAGCCAGGTCACGTACAACCCGAGGGAAACGACCAAACACTTTTTTGATTGGTTGCATCCGGGTTTTCATCACCGATGCCTGTAGGTCGCCCGTCACCACATCCAGGTTAGCCACGGCTTTCGACATCGATTCGTCGTTGCTCTTCAGCCCTAAACGAACCAGGCGGTTTCGCACCAACACCAGCTCGCCCACCATGTTCATGATGTCATCCAGGCGCTTGGTATCAACCCGTACCGTGGCTTCAGCTTGTGGAGCACTGTCTTTATCAGCCGGGCGCTTCGCAGCAGGTTTTGCAGCCGCTGGTTTTGCCGCAGCCGCTTTGGGTTCCGGCTTAGGCTGTGGCTTGGGCTCCGCTTTTGGTGCTGGCTTAGGCGCTGATTGGGTTACTTCAGCAACGGACTCTGGCGCTTTTTCTTTAGCGGAAGACTCATCCGCCGCTGCTGAGTGTTTCCCTTTTCCATGTAAACGATCCAACAGCTCTTCAAATTCGGAATCGGTAATCAGGTCATCACCCGATGACGGCGTCGCCGGCTCAGCCGCGACTTCAGGCTCAGCTGCCGCTTGTTTGGCATCATCAGCGCTGATGTGTTTACCTTTGCCATGGATCTGATCCAGCAAAGCTTCAAATTCATCTTCCGTAATTTCGTCATCACCGTCGTCAGCACCAGCAGCACCGTCAACATCAATAAACAGCTCAGCACCATCATCTGCAGCCGGAGCAGTGCCAGAGGCTGCCTCTGCCGGAGCACCATCTAAGGCATCCAATAACTGCTCAAATTCATCGTCGGTGATGTCGCCCGAGTCGCTTTCTGATGGCGTTGGTATTGGTATTGATGTTGACGCTTCTGTAACTGGCGTTTCTTCGGCAACAACCGGCTCAACGGCTTCCGGTTCTGGCGCAACCTCTTCAGCAGCCGGTGACGAGTCACCTTCACCTTCTGGCAATGCCAGCTGATGTAAGCGCTCAATTAACGCGGGATCTGCCGCTTCTGGCTCAGCACCGGAACGCACGCTCTCGAACATTTCGTTGACTGAGTCCAGCGCTTGCAACACCACATCCATCAAATCCGGATTAACGCTACGATTACCATTACGCAAGGTATCGAACACGTTTTCAGCGGCATGACAACAATCAACCAGCGCATTTAACTGCAAGAAACCTGCGCCACCTTTGACCGTGTGAAACCCACGGAAAATAGCGTTTAACAGATCATTATCATCGGGTCGTTGTTCAAGATCGACGAGCTGCTCGGAGAGTAATTCAAGAATTTCTCCGGCTTCAATCAAAAAATCCTGGAGGATTTCTTCATCTGCATCGAAACTCATCCGTTAGCTCCTTTAAAAGCCAAGACTGGATAACAAATCATCAACGTCATCCTGGCTGCTCACTACATCATCACTGTCTTTGTTAATCTGCGGGCCTTCAGCAACAATATCTGCTTCTTCAGCGACCGCCTCTTCAGTGACAGACTCTAAATCCGAATGAGTGATTCCCGTGATGGAGTCAATATGCCCTGCCATCGCTACCAGGTTCACTAACCGGGTTTCCACTTCACGCACCAGTTCAGCCACTTTATGAATGACCTGGCCGGTTAAATCCTGAAAATCCTGCGCCAACATAATGTCGGATAACTGGCCTTGCAGCGTTTGTGACTGCTGGGCACTGTCTTGCAGAAAAACATTGATTGATTTGGTCAATGAACGAAATTCTTCAGGTTTTAATTCTTTATTTAAAAAGCGCTGCCACTGAACCGACAAATCGGCAGCACGATTGTGAATATCAGCTGCCAAAGGCAAACTGGCATCCACAAGATCCATGGTGCGGTTGGCCGACTTATCGGTCATTTCAACCACATAAGCGAGCTTATCCGTTGCGTGTTCTATTTCAGAACCAGCACCAATGGAGTCAATCTTCAGATTTTTAATGGATTCGTGCAGCGCTCGCGTCAGCAGACCAATCTCGTTGTATAAGGTGCGATCACGTAATTCATTCAGATCGTTTACCATGGCAACGGCTTTGCCAAGGTTGCCACCTTCGAGCTGCTTCAACATATTTTCTGCCAGCGAACGAATCTCGGAGCCAACTTCGTGGCTGTCTCCCGGTTCTTTGCTATCAGCTGTGTTATCAGCCATGAGTTTGCCTTCCGGTTAGCCTTCGACGCGTTCAAAAATCTTATCGATTTTTTCCTTTAGGACAGCGGCAGTAAATGGTTTCACTACGTATCCGTTAACACCCGCCTGTGCTGCAGCCACGATCTGATCACGCTTCGCTTCTGCAGTCACCATCAATACCGGCAAAGATTTCAGGCGATCATCCGCCCGAACCTTTTTCAACAGATCGAGGCCCGTCATGCCCGGCATATTCCAATCGGTAACCAGAAAATCGAAGTCTCCGTTTTCCAGCATTGGCAGCGCGGTTGTACCGTCATCGGCTTCTGCGGTATTGGTGAAGCCCAGATCACGCAGTAAATTTTTGACAATTCGTCTCATCGTAGAAAAATCATCAACGATAAGAATCTTCATATTTTTGTCCAAAACGACCTCCACTAATCGACTTTGCACATTCCAAGTCGTTACTAAGATTTAGTGTAGACCTTGTCGGTGCTTTATCCAGAAAGGAATCAGGGATAAGGAGGATTCTTTTACGATTACTGATCAGAAATGGGAAACAGGACAAGTTTCCTTGATTATCAGCAAGTTAGATAAACATGATAAAACAGTGCATGAAGCAGGTTACGACAGGACAAGAGCGGCCAGGTGCTGTTAAGGCTAGTGAATCCAGTCAGTCAAACGGGAACGTAATCGTGCCGCAGCCTGACTGTGTAGCTGACTAACCCGGCTTTCACTAACGCCCAGCACTGCGCCAATCTCTTTCAGGTTGAGTTCTTCATCGTAGTAGAGTGCCAATACCAACTGCTCACGCTCTGGTAACAGCTTAATGGCTTCGGCCAGGTGTTGCTGAAACGCACCGCGCTCAATGCCTTCCAGAGGATTGGGGTTTTCACCCACAAACACATCGGCACCGGATTCGGTTTTTTCCAGCACTTCTTCATAGCTGAACAGACGACAGCCAGCGCTGTCCTGCAATATCGAGTGATACTCTTCCTGAGAAATGCCCAGATGCTCCGCCACCTCTGCATCTTCAGCATCTCGTCCTTTGACACTTTCAATTTGTTTAATCGCATCGGAAATACGGCGGCTGTTACGGTGCACCGAACGGGGTGCCCAATCGCCACGACGAATTTCGTCCAGCATGGCACCACGAATACGAATACCGGCATAAGTTTCAAAGCTGGCACCTTTGCCGCCATCGTATTTACGCGCCGCTTCGAGCAAACCAATCATGCCCGACTGAATCAGATCATCCACCTGCACACTGTCTGGTAAACGCCCCAGCATATGATGGGCAATACGTTTTACCAGCGGTGCATGCTGACGAATCAATTCGTCGACATTATTATTCTGAACTTCGCTATACACCAGACAACTTCCAGCAGACACAAATCAAGCCTCTGTTTCCTGCACCAGCCGATCAACAAAAAATTCCAGATGACCACGCGGTGTCGCTGGCAATGGCCAGGAATCCACTTTTTTCGCCAACGCTTTAAATGCCGTCGACGCTTTTGCCCGAGGGTAAGCATCCACCACGGCTTTCTGGCGCTGTACCGCACGTTTGATGGCATCATCCTGAGGAATCGCGCCAACGTACTGCATGGCAACATCGAGAAAACGATCCGTCACTTTCGTCAGCTTACCGAATAACGCATTACCTTCCTGGGGAGACTTCACCATGTTGGCAATGATACGGAACCGGAACACACCGTAATCCCGGTTCAGTAATTTGATTTGTGCGTAGGCATCGGTGATGGAAGTGGGTTCATCCGTTACCACCATCAGCACTTCCTGCGCAGCGCGAACAAAACTCATCACTGTATCCGAGATGCCCGCGGCGGTATCAACAATCAATACGTCAATATCATCACCGATATCGCTGAATGCCTGAATCAGGCCCGCATGTTCCATCGCATTTAATTGCGACAGTTTTTGCGTACCAGAAGACGCCGGAACAATACGGATTCCACCCGGCCCTCTCACCATCACATCACGTAACTCGCACTCACCCTGCAACACGTTTTCAATGGTTTTGGTTGAGCTGATGCCTAACAGAATATCAATATTGGCCAGGCCCAGATCGGCATCCAGTACCACCACACGACGGCCCATCTCAGCCAGCGAAATAGCCAGGTTCACCGATACATTACTTTTGCCCACGCCGCCTTTACCACCGGTGACAGCGATCACTTGTACGGGATGCCTCGACATATCCGATTATGCTCCTTGTTGAAAACGGGATTGAGTCGCCAGATGCATGGCTTCCGCCGCTTGCCAGCGGGTACGCGCCATACGGGCCATTTGTTCGGCCAGTTTTACCAGCTTATCCGCTTCCGGGTAATGCACATCATCCGGAATATGCGGCCCATCGGTAACAATGGTGACGGGCAGCTGGGTCAAGGCCGCTACACTCATCGCAGGGCCCAGGCTGAAACACTCATCCAGTTTGGTAAATACGCAGCCAACCAGGCCAGCTGCTTTAAAATGTTCATAATTTTCCTGCAGGCAACGCCCCTGACTGGTCAGTGGCAGTACCAACAATTTCTTCAGGCCAGAGCCCGCTCGTTTAAGCATAGACAATTGTGTCTGAAAATGTGCGTCCTGACTGGCTAATCCCGCACTATCCACCAACACCAGCTTTTTATCCTGGGTTTTCAGCAGCGCATTTTTGAGTTCTTTTTCGTTGTGAACTTTGTGCAGTGTCACGCCTAACAAACGTGAGAAGGTGCTGATCTGGTCGTGGGCTGCGACACGATAATTGTCCAGCGTGATCAGTGCGACCGAATCAGCGCCGTGATGAATCACAAACTGCGCCGCCAGTTTACCAATGGTGGTGGTTTTGCCCGCCCCGGTTGGCCCTACCAAAGCGTAACGTCCGCCTTCTTCCAGCAGTTGAGGTGGCGCAACAGGTAAATCGGCTGCGATTAATTTCAATGCCTGTTGCCAGGCTTGTTCCATCGCTTGACCATCATCAATCTGGCTGGCAATGCGATCAGCCCAGGCCGGCTCCAGACCCACATCCTGACAACGCTGCCATAACTGAGACTGCTGCCAGGTCAGAGGACGGCCAGTATCCCAGGCGCTGCCCTGATGGCTGACCATCCAGTTTTTTAGTTCACGTAACTCATCACTCATGGCGCTCATGGCATTGCCATAACGTGCTTCGGAGGCTTTAACCCGCTCCCCCAATGACTGCACTGCACTCAGATCAGCAGCTGGCTTAACCGAGTCTTGTGTTGAAGCCGGTGATGAAGAGGAAGCCGATGCCTGAGCCGGGCGCTGAGAGGTATTGCTGTAGCTTTTCTGCTTCAGCCCCTGCAACACATCTTTCAGCCCTTCTGCTGAGCTGACATCCGAAGAACGGGCGTACTGAAGTCGTTGCTGTTTGTCCAAAGATTGCTCATCAGAAGCATGTCCATCTGACGTCACTTCACGACTGGCTTTTACCGCTTCCAGCTCGCGCTGTAATTCCAGCTGACGGGCGACATCCGGGTTTTCTTCCGATGCCCCTGATTGATAATCCAGCGCCGCCACGACTTCAAACCCTTCAGCCACTTTTTTGCTCGACATAATCACCGCATCGGCTCCCAATTCCTGAGAAACCTTGCGTAGGGCAAGCTGCATATTGGCAGCAACAAAGCGTTTCACTTTCATTATCCAACCCCGTTAATTATGTTGATATCAGCAACCGGCTGATGGCTGTCGGTAAAAAATTAATTGTTCTGAGCGCCCACGTTAGCAACGATGGTAATACTCTTGTTATCCGGTATTTCCTGATACGCCAACACGGTTAATGCCTCGATGCCATTACGGATAAATTCCGCCATTGCCGCCCGTAATTGTGATGTCACCAATAACACCGCCGGACGACCTGCCATCTCTTGCTCCTGTGCCGCATCAGCCAGAGAACGCTGTAACGTTTCTGCCATGCCTGGCTCTAGGATCAGGCCATACTGTGCACCTTGCTGAGCACTCTGCTGTAGTGTCTTAAGCAACAACTGTTCCAGTTGAGGTTCTAAGGTGATTACCGGCAGCTCATCCTCGCTGCCAAAGACACTCTGGACGATCATGCGGGCTAATGACAGGCGGGCAGCACTGACCATGGCGGCGGTATCTTGACTCTGACCGCCCATATTCGCCAAAGACTCGGCGATAGAGCGCAGATCACGTACCGGTACACCATCCTTCAGCAACGTCTGTAAGACATTGAGTAACTGGCTGATGCTAACAGTATTTGGCACTAGTTCTTCGGCCAGTTTCGGAGAGGTTTTCGCCAGCATATCCACCAGCTTCTGAACGTCTTCATGGCCAATTAATTCATGCGCGTGTTTTTGTAATTTCTGGTTGATATGAGTCGCCACCACCGTACTGGCATCAACCACGGTGTAGCCCAGTGTTTGCGCCCGGTCTTTTTGTTCCGCATCAATCCAGAAGGCTTCCAGACCAAACGCCGGGTCCTGAGTCGCCAGACCATCGATCTTGCCAAACACCTGACCCGGATTAATCGCCAGTTCCCGCTCCGGATAAATTTCAGCTTCCGCCAATGTCACGCCCATCAAGGTCACGCGGTATTGATTGGGCATCAGATCGAGGTTGTCGCGGATATGCACAGACGGCATCAGGAAGCCCAGATCCTGAGAGAGTTTACGCCGCACGCCTTTAATGCGATTCAGCAGCTGGCCACCTTGGTTTTTATCCACCAATGGGATCAGGCGATAGCCCACTTCCAGCCCCACACGGTCCACCGGCTCGACGTCATCCCAGCCCAGCTCTTTCACTTCCATTTGTTTAATGGCGGCTTCAGCCTGCTGTTGAGGCGCGGCCAGCGCATTACCGGGTTCAGCCCCTTCGGTAGCGGCGGCGACTTTAGGCTGTCCGCCCAAACGCTGAGCAATGGCATCACCCAGCTTGCCACCTTCGGTTTTCCAGTGGGAAAAATACGCGGCTATACCACATGCCGCAGCGGCACTGAGAAATACCAGATGTGGCATACCCGGTACAATGCCCATCAGAAACAGCAAACCAGATGTCACGCCCAGGGTGCGTGAAGAGCCAAACATCTGGCCCACCACCTGATCCCCCATGCCTTCATCACTGCTGTTACGGGTGACCATAATGGCGGTGGCGGTTGACAGTAACAGCGATGGAATCTGCGCCACCAGACCATCACCAATGGCTAATAAACTGTATGCAGAAATCGCATCACCAAAGCCCAGAGAATGTTGGCTCATACCAATCGCCAGACCACCCACCACGTTGATAATCAGAATCAAAATACCGGCGACGGCATCACCTTTAACAAACTTACTGGCACCGTCCATCGAACCATAAAAGTCAGCTTCGGCAGCGATATCACCACGGCGTTTTTTGGCTTCATCCGCTTCGATTAAACCCGCGTTTAAGTCCGCATCAATCGCCATTTGTTTACCGGGCATGGCATCCAATGTGAAACGCGCACTTACTTCCGAAACACGGCCAGCGCCTTTGGTCACCACCACAAAGTTGATGATCACCAGAATGGTAAACACCACCAGACCCACGGCGTAGTTACCACCAATCAGAACTTCACCAAAGGCTTCGATCACTTTACCAGCCGCATCGCCACCTTCGTGGCCGTACAACAACACCACCCGTGTTGAGGCCACGTTTAGTGCCAGACGTAACAAGGTTGCAACCAGAAGAATGGTGGGGAAAACCGCAAAATCGAGGGGACGCTGAGCGTAAACACTCACCAGTAACACCACAATGGATAAGGTGATGTTAAAGGTGAAAAACATATCCAGCATAAAAGGTGGCAGTGGCAGGGTCATCATACCCAGCAGCACCAACACCATAATCGGAATGCCTAAATTACCTTGTGCCAACAAGCTGGCGGCCTGTTTGAGTTGGCCTGTTACCTGTTGTTTGGAAGCTACCGCCATGTGCACTCTCTGTCTGTGTAAAACATTCTGTAAAAATGTGTCAAAAAATCATCAGTTTTACAGTTAGTGCAAGAAGCTTTCCTAAATCGAACAATCCGAAAATTTAATTGGGAGAACTGCCATCCGGGTCCACACGCAGGTCTCTCGGAATCGGCATATCCGGCTTGCGCTCTGGTTTCGGACCACTGCCTTTAACAAACTGATCCATCTGGAAGACGTAAGCCAGTACCTGTGCCACGGCAACGTATAAACCTTCGGGAATTTCCTCCCCCACCTTGGCGTGGGTAAATAACGCCCGCGCCAGCGGCGGTGCCTGCATTTGGGCAACGTTATGCTCTTTGGCAATTTCACGGATTTTCAGAGCAACCTGATCACTGCCCTTCGCCACCAGTATCGGCGCCTGCATGGATTCCGCAGCGTATTTTAATGCCACGGAATAATGGGTTGGGTTGGTAATCACCACATCGGCATCCGGCACATCGGCCATCATGCGACGCTGGGCGACTTCGCGCTGCAGCTGGCGAATTTTACTTTTAACTTCCGGCTTACCTTCGGTCTCTTTGTATTCGTCTTTGATCTCCTGCATCGACATCCGCAGTTTTTTGGTATGGCTGTACACCTGCCAGGGGACATCAGCAATGGCAATTAAGATGGTGGATAAACATAAAAAAATCACCGCCCAGATAATGGTGTCGATGGTGTGCATAATTGCCAGTTCCGTGGGCTCGTGTTTAATGCCCATGATGTAATCAAACGAGAACAGCAAAACCGCCACAGCAACCGCACCCACCACCAGCACTTTGGCCCAGGCCTTAACCAGCTCCACCAGCGAATTCATCGAAAACATGCGTTTAAGTCCACTGAGGGGATTTAAACGATCCAGTTTTGGGGTAATGGCTTTGGTTGAAAATAACCAGCCCCCTACGCCCAGAGGCCCCGCGAACGCGGCAATTAACACCAGAATCAGCCAGGGCGTCAGTGCCAGTGTGGCTTCCCATAACGCTGCACCCAGGTGATTTGACATAATACGGGTATCAAATAAGGCTTCGCGCTCAAGACTGAAACTGAAACGCGCAATTGTATTGATATGGTCTGCCATCCAGGGGCCAAAGGCCAATAAACCCAACGCACCAATCACCAACACCAAAGTGGTGGCCAGTTCTTTGGATCGCGGAACCTGACCTTCTTCACGGGATTTCTGGAGCCTTCGCTCCGTGGGTTCTTCGGTTTTTTCCTGACTGGAATCTTCTTCTGCCATAACGACCTACTGCAGCGTCAGCTTTTTCATGAATTCAAACAGGGTATCCATTTGCGCCTGAAAACCTGTCGCCATTTCGCCAACACTGAGCCACATAACAAACAAACCCACAATCATGGTCACAGGGAAACCTAAGGCAAAAATATTCAACTGTGGGGCAGCCCGGGTCATTACACCAAAGGCCAGGTTAACCACCAACAGTGCGGCAATCGCAGGCAAGGCAATCACCAGTGCAGCCGAAAACATCCAGCCACTCCAGCGCACGATCAAACCAAAATCTTCCGCACCAAACCCCTGCATCGACACCGGAAACGTGGTGAAGCTATCGATTAAGATTTCAATTAATACCAGGTGGCCATTCAGCGAAATAAACACCAGGCTGACGAGGAATAAAAACCATTGAGAAATCACCACAACGGATGCCCCCTGGCTGGGGTCAACTGTCGTCGCAATACCCAAACCGGTTTGCATCGCAATTAACTGACCTGCAATCACATAGACCTGGGTCAGCATTTCAACGATAAAACCCAATGCAATGCCAATCAGCATTTGTTGCAGAATAATAATAAACGACGCCAAGGAGATAGCGTCGACTTTAGGCATTGGAGGCAAAACAGGCACGACCGCCAAGGTGATAGCAACCGCTAAAAAAATCCGCACCCGCTGGGATACCATACGACTGCCAACCAGAGGCATCACCATCAATAACCCGGCGATACGGGCAAACGGATAAAGGTATCGACTGATCCAGTGGCTGACATCAAGCGGGTCTACTTCCAGCATCGTGCTTTTCCGTCAGCCAATAATAAAAGGAATGTTCATGTAAATCTGGCGGGTAAAATCCAACACCATGGCCACCGCCCACGGGCCAAAACCAATAATGGCTAAAAGCGTCACCACCAAACGAGGCAAAAAACTCAGGGTTTGTTCGTTAATCTGTGTGGCTGCCTGAAAGGTGCTGACCACCAGGCCGATAATCAGACTCGGAACAATCATCACCACCACAATAATCAGGACGATATACAGCGCGTGGGTAAATAAATCGCCTATTTCAGTGGGTGTCATCCGCTTACTCTCCCGCTATGCGCTTTCATTCAGACAGTGCCAAAGCTATTCGCCAGGGTGCCCATGATGAGTGCCCAACCATCAATTAATACAAACAACATGATCTTAAATGGCAAAGAAATAATAATCGGCGACAGCATCATCATACCCATGGCCATCAGGATACTGGCGACCACCAGATCAATAATTAAAAAGGGAATAAAAATCAGAAAACCAATCTGAAACGCCGTTTTTAATTCGCTGGTGATAAACGCCGGAATTAAAATATGAATGGGGGTTTCGTCCGGAGTGGCAATATTCTGCTCCCCACTGATACGGACAAATAAGTTCAGATCCGTTTCACGGGTCTGTGACAACATAAATTCATGTATGGGTTTCAGAGCCCGTTCGGCGGCTTCTAATGGTGTAATGGTTTCCGCCAGATACGGCTGAACCGCTTCCACATTAATCACCCGAAACACCGGCATCATAATAAACAGTGTCAGGAACAGAGACAGACCGAGAATAATCTGGTTGGAAGGCGTTTGTTGCAAACCCAGTGCCTGACGCAAAATCGCCATCACCACAATAATCCGGGTGAAAGACGTCATCATAATCAGCAGTGACGGTAACACCGTCAGCACAGTCATGATGGCTAAAATCTGAATACTGATGCTGTATTCACCACCGGAGTCATTGGCCTGATAAATCAGTGCCGGAATACCCAGATAATTTTTCTCAGGCTCTCCCTCTGCGGCAGTAGCCTGCGCAGAAAATATGACCGAAGACAGCATCAGAACCAGCGATAACCACAGCGCTTTCATGAGCGAATCGCTTTTTTTAATAGCTCAGAAAAAGCCGGGGACTGGGTTGGATTATTCACGGGCAAGGGTTCATCCAGCTCAGCCAGACAAGTAATTTGTTGCTGTGTGATGCCCACCACCAATTGCTTATCACCCACCTGAATCACGGCAATTTTTTCTTTCATGCTCAGCGGCAGTGTGGCGATGGTTTTCAGCGGTGCATCTGACACTGAAAAACCCGCCAGCGGAAAGTTACGGCTTTTACCACTTAACCAGGCCAACAATAAAATCAGGCCAATGATCAGCACCAGAAAAACCACCACTTTTCCAGCCGACGCCATCGGGTCAAGCGCCAATGGATTGTTATCTGCTGCTTCAGTGGTTTCGCTGGCCAGTGATAACAGAGGCAGCAGCGAGCCAAACAGAATTGCAGTGATCGCCGTCAGGCGTGGTTTAACGTAAGCGCTGAATACGTTCACTCTGGCTCACCACATCGGTTAAACGGATACCAAATTTATCGTTCACCATCACCACTTCACCGTGGGCGATTAACGTACCGTTTACCATCACATCCAATGGTTCACCGGCCAAACGGTCCAACTCAACCACCGACCCCTGGTTCAGTTGTAATAAATTTCGGATTGGAATCTGAGTGGAGCCAACCTCCATCGAAATACGTACCGGGATATCGAGAATGACGTCCAGTTCCGGGCCATCTTCGGGAATGGTGCGTGGCTGCCCTTCGTCTTCTAATGGGTCCAGCGGCATCGCCTGCACATCGTCACCACCATCAGAGCCGCCTTCACCGGCCTCTTCCATCGCCGCCGCCCATTCATCCTCAACGCTGCCATCACCATCGCCGGACTCTTCCATCGCTGCGGCCCACTCATCGGCCAACGCTTCGTCTCCGGAGGCTTCTTCTACCCCACTGGCAACGGCGTCCGCCATGGCATCAGCATCTGACCCCGTATCAGCTGCCGGATTTTCTGGCGCAGCATCATTATCTTCAGGCGTCAGGTCCTTATTGTCGTCATCACTCATTATTTACTCCCCATTAACGCCGTCTGTGCTTTAACTGATCGATGATTTTCACCGCCAGGTTTTCATTTGAGATGCCCATTTTTCCGCGAAAAACCGGAATGCCATTGGCTTCTAAGGTAAATTCTTCCGGCATATCCACTGGAATCACGTCGCCGGCTTTTAACTCAGCAACTTCACGCAGGGTAATATCCCGCTCAACCAAGGTGCCATGCACCGGAACCGGTGCGTCCATAATGTCTTCACGTAATGACTGGGTCCAACGCTCATCAATATCGTCGATATCACTCTGAACACCGGCATCCAACACTTCACGAATGGGCTCAATCATGGAATACGGAATGGTCATGTGAAAATCGCCGCCACCACCATCGAGTTCGATATGGAAGGTACTGACCACCACCACTTCACTGGGGCTGACAATATTGGCCATCGCCGGATTCACTTCTGAACCAACGTATTCAAATTCCACTTCCATCACCGGCTGCCAGGCTTCAATCATGTCACTGAAGATCTGACTTAATACCAGCTGTACTACCCGCACTTCGGTGGGGGTAAATTCACGTCCTTCAATTTTGGCGTGACGGCCATCACCACCAAAAAAGTTATCCACCAGCTTAAACACCAGCTTGGCGTCCATAATAAACAGAGCCGTGCCGCGTAAAGGGCGCATCTTCACCAGATTCAGACTGGTAGGGACATACAGGGTATGTACGTACTCACCAAACTTCATAATCTGTACGCCACCTGAAGCAACGTCGGCACTGCGTCGCAAGAAATTAAACATACTGATGCGGGTATAACGGGCAAAGCGCTCGTTAATCATTTCCAGCGTTGGCATACGACCGCGAACAATGCGGTCGTTGCTGGTGAGGTCATAATTTTTGACCCCGGTTTCATCAATGTCTTCTTCCGGCTCTATATCACCGTCATCAACACCGTGAAGTAACGCATCAATTTCATCTTGCGACAGTAAATCTTGCACGCATCCGTCCTACTGCATCACAAAGTTAGTAAAGAGCACCGCCTCAACTTCTGAGCTGCCGGCCTCTCGTTTCATCGACATTTGCAGGTGTTTAAGCAATTGTTGCTGCAACGCCACCCGCCCTTCAGCCGTTCTCAGCTGATTAAAGTCCTGCTCTCCCATAATCCGGATGATGTCATTACGAATCATAGGTTCGTGCAGTGTCAGCGCATCAACAATGGTTTGTTTACGGGTCATCACTTCAATACTGGCCTGTAAAAAACGCTGGCGTGTGCCAACCTGAAAACTGACCACAAACTCGGGTTTTAACACCACATACTGCGCCGGGATCTCAGGCTCTTCCTCGACCACTTCTTCCGCTGGTGCTTCTTCCACCGCAGCATCCGCTTCGGCTTCGTCACCACCACTCATCAGAAACCAGGTCACCCCAACAGCAATACCCACCAGCAGCAAAGCGCCGACAATAATAAGAATCAGCTTTTTTTTGCCACCGCCTGATGCGGCTTCTTCCGGTGTATCGAGTTTTAAATCCTGCTCTGCAGCCATAATCAGCTTCTCCTGCTCTCAGTCAAAATAGCAATACTCATGCCACGCTTTTTCGTCAAAAATGCGACACATGATTTTTACATTACTTCTGAAGTTTAGAAGGTTCTGGCATAAGCGCCGGAGTGATCTGACAGAAATCGGAGGGAAAGACGTGTTTAAACAGGATCCGGGCCTGATAGAGGTAGCCCGAACCCTTCAGAAGAAAGCTAAAGAAGTTTCATCCAGTGGTCAGGCATAGGCGTCAAGTAAACCATCACTTTGACGTACGGTCACCGTGGCAGCACCAGACTCATCAGCCGCCATTAATGTGTCAGTGTTACCAGAATCTCCCGCCGGAGCATCCTGCTGCTGTCCACCCTGGCCAGATTCCGACTGCTGCTGACTGACATCAAAGCCAGCCAACTCCAATCCTTGCTCAGCCAGAGCATCACGTAACCGCTGGGCGTTCGCTTCTAACACATCACGCACTTGGGGTGACTGCACCTGAACCTGAATGCTGGTTTGCTCCTGATTCAGCTGCATCTTAATTTCCATGGAACCCAGTTCCGGTGGATCCAAATGGATTTCAGCCTGCTGAATATTATCCGCTACCATGGTGACAATGCGGCTGCCCAGCGCCGGCGCCCATTGTTCTTTATCACGGCCAAATTCCAGGCGCTCTTTATTCTGAGTCACCAGCTCCTGCTCTTCCAGCTGTTCCGCTTCGGCTTCGGTGACAATGACGTCATCGGTCATCTCAGCGTCAGCCGACAGTGCATTGGATACCGGTGTTATATCCGCCATGCCAGACACTTTAACATCGGCCACATCGGCACCCTGAGCCAACTTAGAGGCAGCAACAGGCTGGTCACTACGAATCTGAGTCACTGCAGAACCCTCGGCTTCGCCTTCAGACTCCAGCGTCATATCTGATAGCTCAGATTCCTCCAACATAGCCGTTTCTTCAGTTGGATTATTAGTGGCATGGCCATTGATCACTTTCAGTGCGGCCATATCTTGCTGCGTTAGTGGTTGTGTTGATTGCTGTATCGTTTGTTGTGCTGGTATCCCGGACAGAGCAACGGAAGTCGCTCCCACCACAACAGCTGGAGTGTCAGTGTCGGATAGTGAAGAAGGCAGAATCAAAGCCGAGCCTTCACCATCTTCCTCAGCAAACATCTCTTCTGTTACGGCATCACCGGTTTGTAGTCCAGAAGAAGCGATGCCCTGAGATTGGCGAATACTGGCTAATAACACCGACGGTTGAATAGGCTCTCCGCCAGGTTGCGGCAAAGGCTGTCCGTTCAGCGGCAACAGTTGCGCTGCCAAAGGCTGTGCGCCATCGCTAAGTTCAGACGGCTCAAGCAACGGGGTCAGCCCTTCCAGCAAAGCACCAAATTCGCTTTCCTGATCTGACCAGACCCCACCTTGCGGGGTTTCTATGGTTGAAAATGCGGGTAAAAGACTGAACAAGCCACCCTGGCTGACTTCGGTCGGGTTCATGCCACTCTCCGTACAAATAAAATACCTGAGAGATAAATAGCAACCGTTAGGCCAACTTTAACATCCGTCGTTTGAACAAAAGGGAAAAATCAGAGAAGGGTCTGGATTAACGCTCTGACCTGAGCATATTCAACGTCGATTTGGCTCAATACCACATCCAGATCATGAAGCTGTTCATCGCGGGCGGCCTGCTCAACCTGGCGACACAGTTCCGCTAAAGGGGCAGCGCTGATATTGCTGCTGGAGCCTTTAAAACTATGAGCAAGCTCTCGCAACTGTGTTGCATCACTCTCATGTAGCGCCTGGTGAAGAGTCGGTAAACGCTGATCGGAATCTTTAACATACACAGTTAATAACTCATCAAATTCGTCTTCCATAACGTCTTTCAACATTTCAAAGGATTCCAGA
Source organism: Bacterioplanoides sp. SCSIO 12839 (assembly GCF_024397975.1). Classification (NCBI taxonomy): domain Bacteria; kingdom Pseudomonadati; phylum Pseudomonadota; class Gammaproteobacteria; order Oceanospirillales; family Oceanospirillaceae; genus Bacterioplanoides; species Bacterioplanoides sp. SCSIO 12839. The sequence goes on along the minus strand of NZ_CP073745.1, from coordinate 690,371 downwards.
TCAAAATGATCTGCCATTGATCCCATCAGCCCGTCCTCTTATTTGGCCAGCGTATCACGGCCTCCACCTTATTGCCTTTGTCGTGATATTTCAATGATTCACAGACTTCGGAGATCAAAGGAATACCACGTCCGGAATAAGGGTTTTCCTGACAACGGATGGCATTAAAATCAAACCCGTCACCACTGTCTTCTATTAATAAGGTTAAACTGCCGCTGTGGCCATCCCCTTCATGTTTCATGTGGATATCAATAAAACCACCGGATAATTCGGCCAGACGTTTTTCACGGTCTTTATAATATTGCAGGAAGCCATCAGCACTGGATTTTTGAGCAGAATGCAGCCCAAGTACGCCGTGCTCAAACGAATTAGAAAACAGTTCCGCCATGACCGTATATAGCTGCCCGCCCATCGCACGCAAGCCAGGTACTTCCATCATGACATGAATCATCAGTGGCAACGGATTGAAGTTTTTTAACGTTTCCGGACCAAGGTGATAATGCATTTGCCAATCAATCGGGCCAGATACCGGGCCGGAATTCATTTGCATTTCCATATCATCACGAACCGAATCTTCCACCATTTTCACTTCAATTAAGGTGGTATCGTCATCGCGTTCACTGCCTTCGGTAAAAGACGCCAACTGATGCTGAATGTCTTCAAAAACCGATGCTGGTGTATGAGCGGTATCAAAAATGGATTTCAGCCGCTCATCACCAAACATTTCACCCTGTTGGTTTCTGGCTTCAAGAATACCGTCAGACCATAAAAACAAACGGTCTTCCGCTTCCATGGGGAATTCCTGCAATTCGTCGCTAAATTGTTCATTGCTCAGAACACCCAAAGGTAAGTTTGATGATGACAGGGTTTCAACAACCTTATTATCAGCACGTAACAAATAACAATCCGGTACCCCCCCCATCCATACAGAGGCACTTTTACGCTCGGTATTAAGATCCACCATCACGGCACAGCAAAAAAAGCCGATGGGTAAAATACCTTTTAATTTCAGGTTAATTTCGCGCAGGATTTCACGAATCGCAAAACCTTTTGCCGTCATACCATAAAAGATTTCAGCCAGTGGCATCGCACCAATAGCAGCGGGTAAGCCATGGCCGGTAAAGTCACCCAATAAAATGTGCATACCGCCGGCTGGTTTTTTTGCCGCTAACAATACGTCGCCATTAAAAACGGATAATGGCGATAACATGTAACGAATGTTGGGCGCAGACAAACAACCGGCGTGGGCAACATTATCAAACACGGCCTTGGCCACCTGTTGCTCATGCAATAAATGCTCATTATTACGGGCAATGGTGTCTCGCTGCGCTTGCATGGTTTTATGCATGTTGCGCATTCGCGAAAAAGAATTAATTTTGGCCTGAAGAATAGTGGGATTATACGGTTTGCTTAAAAAGTCATCGCCACCACTATCAATACAATCTGACAGACTTTGTGCATCCGTCAGAGACGTAAGAAAGATAATAGGAATAAAGTCATCGTCGGCGTTCGATTTGATATGTCGCGCGGCTTCTTTACCATCGACTTCCGGCATCATCACATCCATCAGAATGATATCCGGCCGAAATTGAGGAACCGTATCGATGGCTTCCTGGCCATTGGCAACTTCGCACACTTCATAGCCCTGATTACGGACTATTCTCGACAGCACCATACGGTCAATCTGATTATCATCAGCAATCAGGATTTTTATGGCATCCATGTCAGTGTGCTCAATCAATTATTGAATGGTGAAAAGTTGTTCAAAATTAGAAATGGTCAGAATTTTTCGGACATCCTGATTGCAGTTAACAATTTTCACATTAGCATTGTCACCACCGGCATGGTCGCGCAACAGTAACAACATGCCCAGCGCCGAGCTGTCCAGATAAGATGTCGACGCCATATCCACGGTGTAACTGGTAATCTGACCGGATGCACCTTCATAAGCATCACGGAATTCCTGATGCGCACTGAAATCAAAACGACCATCAATTTTGATCATCAATTCCTGACCGTTTCCAGCAAGTGAGGCCTGAACTGTCATCCGTTTTCTCCAACAAAAAAAGTATTATTAATATTTAGCACAAAGCCTGCATTTGTCATGCAACCTGAGCGAAATTTATCCGTTTTGTTGCGCAGCTTTCAGTATACTGGCGGCCATATTCGGCAACGATATCAACTCATCCACAGCACCGAGGTCGTAGGCTGCTTTTGGCATTCCCCAAACAACCGAGGAGGCCTCATCCTGGGCAAAGCTTGCTGCTCCACCATCTTTCAGCCGTTTCATCGCCTCAGCACCATCACGCCCCATGCCTGTCAACATCACTGATACCAGTTTGTTGGCCGGAACCAACTGCTGTAAAGAATCAAACATGACCTCCACGGACGGCTTATGACGGTTAACCCGTTCACCGTCATCAAGTTGACAAACAACTCGCGTTCCTTCTTTACGGAATCTCAGGTGATAATCCCCCCGAGCAATGATCACACGTCCCGGACGCACCTCCATACCTTCCTCAGCCTCAACCACCTCCATTGGCAAAGCACGGTTGAGGCGCATAGCAAACGAACTGCTAAACACCCCTGGAATGTGCTGGGTAATCACAATAGGTGGACAATTAACCGGGACTCCGCTCAGTACTTCCCGTATCGCCTCGGTGCCGCCGGTTGAAGAACCAATACAAACCCACTTGTGATAAGGAATTTTAGAAACCGGCTGGGGTGCGGCCTTTTTTTCACCGCTATAAGCGCGAACCCGCGCTTTAGCGGCCATCAGAATTTTTTCTTTGAGGCTGGCAGCAAACTGCTGAAATTCAGCCTGATCCTGGGCTTTGGGTTTGGCAATAAAATCAACCGCTCCCAGCTCCAGAGCCTCCAGCGTTTCTGGTGCACCGGCTTCGGTCAGCGTCGAGACCATGACCACAGGCATTGGCCTCAGACGCATCAGGTTGCCTAAAAACTGCAACCCATTCATTCGGGGCATCTCAACATCCAGTGTTAACACATCCGGATTGAGTCGTTTAATTTTATCGCGCGCAATGTAAGGGTCTGCAGCGGTACCCACCACTTCGACTTCGTCAATCGTTGAAAATATTTCCTTAAGCATCTGACGAATCAATGCTGAATCGTCAACAATTAATACCTTTATTTTTTCAGCCATATTATCCTCTGAACCGTACTGCTTGCGGCCATCTTAATTCAGGCAAGTCTCACTTTTAGTCAGAATAAATCGATTGAGCCTGCAGAATTTTGTTGTGGGGTTTCTACGGATTTCTGATATTCAGTTTCCCGTTTAATCAATGTGTCATTACGGGTTTGTTTAATACGCCGGACTTTGACGCAGCCGGTATCTGGGAAATATAAAACCTTACGGGCAAAAACATCACCCACATCAGCAGCTGCGACTTTCAGACCTTCGTTTGCTAAATAATTATAGGCAAATAAAATATTGCGTTGACCAATATCACTCATTGAAGCAATCATCTGGCCACCACCAAACAACTTCACTTCAAGGTTCTCACGTTTACCACCACGCTTCAGAATTTCATTAATCAGAAATTCCATTGCCCAATTGCCATAACGTGATGCATGTGTGTCAGGGTTACTGCCCCAGACATCCGACGAGAACTCTCCCTGACTAGGCAGCATAAAATGGTTCATACCACCAATGCCCCGAACCTTGTCACGAATACACGCAGAGATACAGGAGCCTAAAACAGTGACAACCATTTCACCATGAGTTGAAACATAAAATTCACCGGGTAAAATTTTTGCCGCCCACACGTTGTGAACCGAATCCCAGTAGCGATTAACATGCTCAAACCCGGAACTGACAGGGGGCTGAACTGGTCGACTATTAATTGCCTGTGAGTGTTGTGTTGATATCATTTAATCTTCCGGTAAATCGTATTGCCCAGGCTTTCAAAGCGATCACTGATGCCATTAAGATTTTCAGAATGACCAATAAACAAGTGACCACCAACAGGTAACATATCGGCATAACGATCAAACAAAACCCGCTGGGTTTCTTTATTAAAATAAATCACAACATTACGACAGAAAATAATGTCAAACGGCCCTTTCATCGGCCAGTTTTCTAACAGGTTCAGACGTTTAAAAGTGACCATTTGTCGTAATTCATCTTTCACCTGAACGGAGCGATGGTCACCACTCTGGCGAAAGAAACGCTTCACGGTTTCATCATCAATCGAATCGATATGAGAAGCCGGATAAATACCTGACTTACCGGTTTCAACTACATTAGAATCCAGATCCGTCGCCAGCAGCTTGATATCCCAATCGGATGGAAAACCGGCACGTTTCAACGTCATCGCAATAGAATACACTTCCTGGCCAATTGAACATCCGGCAGACCAGATACGCAGCCGTTTAGTGCTTTTATTGGCAAAACGCAGAGCCGGCAATAACTCATCCTGAAGAAATTCAAAATGATGATTTTCACGAAAAAAAGACGTTAAGTTGGTCGTCAGTGCGTTAATAAATTCTGAAGCTTCCTGAGCATGATTATTCTTCAGGTAAGTCAGGTACTCGCGGAACGTTGTTAGCTTCAGTTCACGAATACGGCGTGCAATACGGCTGTACACCATATCGCGCTTATGTTCCGCAAGAACAATACCACTGAAGTCCATGGCCAGCTTTGATATTTCGTCAAAATCAGCTGACGTCATCAAGAATTCGCGCTGCTCTGCTGCAGTAGCGCTGGTGATGCTTGTCATAAAATCTACCACTTAAATGAAAGGAATCAGCCGAATTAAAATTCGGCCCATTCATCATCGTCATCGCTGAATGACAAGCTACCGTTTGAATTAGCTGCGGGAGCAGCTGACATGCTGGCGACCGGAGCAACCGGTGCTGGAGCAGGCGCTGGCATTTCCCCCATGGTGGTGACGGCATTTGCATCGACCGAGAAAAACTCCATCATCTGCATCATAGACTGGGCTTGTTCTGCCATGGCTTCACCCGCGGCAGAAGCCTCTTCAACCAAAGCGGCATTTTGCTGGGTCATTTCATCCATCTGTGCCACTGCAGCATTCACCTGATCAATACCGGATGACTGCTCACGCGCTGCGGTACTGATTTCCTGAATCATATCGGACACACGATCAACCGACTGAATGATATCGTTTAGTGTTTTACCGGATTCATTCACCAATGCGGTACCCGCATCGACTTTATCCACACTGTCACGAATCAGGTCTTTAATCTCTTTGGCAGCACCAGCAGAACGTTGTGCCAGATTACGAACTTCACCGGCTACAACCGCAAAACCACGACCTTGCTCACCGGCACGGGCAGCTTCTACCGCTGCATTTAATGCCAGTAGGTTAGTTTGGAAAGCAATCTCATCAATCACACCAATAATATCGGCGATTTTTTTACTGGAGTGATTAATTTCATCCATGGCATCAACGGCTTTACTCACCACATCACCACCGGATTGCGCTTTTTGTTTTGCCGAGGATGCCAAGTCATTGGCATGAACAGAGTTTTCACCGGTTTGTTTTACCGCACTGGTCATTTCTTCCATGCTGGAAGCGGTTTCTTCCAGGCTGGAGGCCTGAGACTCGGTGCGTTTGCTTAAATCAGCATTACCTTGTGCAATTTCACTGGCGCCGGTTGCTACCGTAGAAGCAGAGTCGCGGATGCGGGTGATAATATCGGTTAAACGATCCACCGTACTGTTAGCATCCTGCTTTAGCTTATCAAAGGCACCTTGGTAATCCTCATCAATTTTACGGGTCAGGTTGCCATGAGCCAGGGCATCAAACACCCGGATCGTGTCTGAAATCACACTATCGGCGATGGTCAGCAGTTTGTTCAGACCTTCAGCCAGATTCAGGAAGAAGCCATCTTTACCATCAACAGAAATGCGGCGGGACAGGTCACCCATCGCAGCGGCTTCAACAATCTGGTCGATTTCCTGTTCTGCAAAGACTTCGGCGGTACGGTCTTTCCACTCAACAATGGTGCCGATACGTTCATTGGCGTCATTAAAAATTGGATTCGCAATCAGAGAGAAGGTACGGCCACCCACTTTAATCTCAGTTTTATATTGCTTCTCAAGCGCTTTCACCATATGACGCTGGTGTGCCGGATTTTTATGGAAGATATCAATATTCTGACCTTCCAGACGAGATGCATCAAAACCAGGAATGTCCGTCCGGATATCAGCTTCTGCATTAGTCATCATTTCTTTAACCGCCGCATTCATATACACGATATTAAAATCGTTATCGGCAATCATGGCATTATTCGATACCACATCTAACGCTTGTTTAACCCGGGCATTGGCATCGGATATCGCTTTATCAGCTTCCTGCTGTGCCAGTTCGTCAGTAATGTCTTCCCATTCAATTACGGTTCCCAAACGCTCGCCTGCCTCATTTTTCCAGGGAGAGGCAATTAACGAGAAGGTAATTTCACCCGCTTTGATTTTTGTTTTAAATGGTTTCGTCAAAGAGGAGATCATCGAACGCTGATGATCTGGGTTTTTATGGAACACATCGACATTGGTACCAATCAAACTGGTAACATTAAACGCTGGCAATGCCTCTTTCAGCTCTGTTTCTCGCGCGGTTAACGCTTCGACTAACTGATCATTCATATAGGTAATGGTCATGTTGTTGTCAGCCAACATGACATTAGTCTGTGCAATTTTTAACGCACTGGCGATATTAGCGTTTTTCAGATTGGTAACGGCTTGCTCTTTTTGGGCAGTGATATCTGTAGCATACTTAACCACTTTAAATGGTTTTCCAGTGTCATCAAAAATAGGATTATAAGAGGCCTGAATCCAAACCGATTGGCCGTTTTTACCAAAACGTTGATATTCACCCGAATCGTAATGGCCCTGAGCTAACTGGCTCCAGAAGTTTTTGTACTCAGCTGAATCAGCGTAACCCTGATCCACAAACATGCGGTGGTGCTGCCCTTTAATTTCGTCTAAACGATAACCTGTGACCGCCAAAAAATTATCATTTGCATGAATAATGGTGCCGTCCAAATTAAACTCAATCACCGCCTGAGCTTTGCTTATCGCTTCCAGTTGCCCTTCGTAATCCGAGTTTTTACGTTTTTGATCTGTAATATCTGCAGCATATTTGATGACTTTATAAGGCTTTCCATGTTCATCCATCACCGGGTTATAAGAAGCCTGAATCCAGATAGCTTCACCCTGGCGATTCACTCGTCTGAATTCACCCGCCTGAAAAATACCGCGATTAAGCGTATCCCAAAATTCACGGTATTCAGCACTATTGCCATATTCACTATCGACAAACATACGGTGATGCTGATTCTGAATCTCATGCAGCTGATAACCAACAGCACTCAAAAAGTTAGCATTCGCCGTGATAATGGTGCCATCCATATTAAATTCGATCACGGCCTGGCTTTTATCCAGAGCATCGACCTTCGCTTTAAGCTCACGCATTAAAGCAGCTTGTTGCGCGGCTTCTTCACCGGAAAATAATGATTTCAACATATTCATAACCAAGCCCTTTGTTCTTTCCTGACCGTACCACGGCGCAATATCTGATTGCTGTCTGTTTAGGTTAGCCCTGAACCAGCTGGTCCAGTTTATTTTTTTCAAAGCTCAATAGTGATTCAACATCGAGCAGAATAATCATTTTGTCATTCACATTGACCAAACCACGGATAAATACTGAATTCTGATCTTCACTCAGCTCCGGAGTTTTACGGGTTTCGTCTTCAGAGATGGAATACACATCGGATACCGCATCTACCACAATCCCCATCACGCGCTCACCTTTATCGGTATCAAACTTGAGGATAATGACAACAGTAACCGGACTGTATTCCACTTTTTCCAAACCAAATCTCAGGCGTAAATCCATAATCGGAACAATGGTTCCGCGCAGATTAATCACACCCTTAATATAATCCGGTGCATTAGGAATCAGCGTTGACTCTTCCCAACCGCGGATCTCCTGAACAGCCAGGATATCCACACCATATTCTTCGCCTGCCATGATAAAAGTCAGATACTGCTGCTCAGCATCATTTTCAGTGGCCACTTGTTCGTTCATTGCTTCCATAATACGTTCTCTATAGATCAGGCTTATGCCGCTTTACCCGCCTGACTGGCAGCATCAGAAGTGGACAAACGCTCGGCATGGCGCCCTACACTGGAAATATCAATAATCAGGGCAACGGTTCCGTCACCTAAAATGGTCGCGCCGGAAATACCATCAACCCGCTGATAGTTCTGCTCCAGACTTTTAATCACAACCTGCTGTTGGCCTAACAAATCATCAACTACCAGACCTATTTTTTCGTTATCACTCTCCACCACTACCAGCATTTCTTCATCGCTGTCTTCACTGCGACGCGACAAGTTAAACACCTCATCGAGTCGCACAATAGGGATGTACTCGTCCCGCAGCTGCATCACCTGCTGACTGCCGGTGATGTTATTGAGTGATTTTTTCTCCAGCTGAATGGACTCAACAATGGAGACCAGTGGGAAGATATAAGTCTCGTCAGCCACTTTCACCAGCTGGCCATCGAGAATAGCCAGAGTTAATGGCAGACGAATGGTAAAAGTCGAGCCTTCACCGGTTTTGGAAGTCACATCAATGGTGCCGTTTAATTCATTAATGTTACGACGCACCACATCCATACCGACGCCACGACCAGAAATATCGCTGACCGCATCGGCAGTCGAGAATCCAGGTAAGAAAATTAACTGATGAATTTCTTCACTGGATAAACTTTGGTCTTCTGATACCAGGCCATTAGCAATGGCTTTTTCAAGAATTTTTTCTTCATTTAAGCCAGCACCATCATCCTGAATTTCAATCACAATATTGCCACCCTGATGGAAGGCATTCAGAGTAATAGTGCCGTCTTCTGACTTTCCAGAAGCCAGACGTTTTTCGGTGGTTTCTAAACCGTGATCCATGGAGTTACGCACCAGGTGTACCAGTGGGTCACCAATTTTTTCCATCACGGTTTTATCCAGCTCGGTATTTTCACCCAACATCACCAGGTTCACTTTTTTACCTAACTGGCTGCCCAGATCTCGAACTAAACGCGGAAAACGACTAAAGGCGAAGCTGATTGGCATCATGCGAATTTTCATCACACTTTCCTGTAGCTCGCGGGTATTTTGTTCTAACTGAGATAGCCCTTCCTGCAATCGGGCCAGTTTAGTTAAATCGAAATCCTGCCCTAATTGCCCCAGCATGGATTGAGTAATGACTAATTCACCCACCATATTAATCAGGCTATCGACTTTATCGATGGATACCCGGATCGAGGAATTCTCATTTCCCTTATTGTTAGCCTTGGCAGGGGCTTTCGGACTGGCTGCTTTTTTGGCTTCAGCCACTTTTGTAGAGACGGCTTCTGCAGTTTTTTGTGAAACCGCTTCGACAGTTTTTTCTGAACCTGGTTTTTCCTCAACAGTGTCAGATATTTGATCTAATACTGGCGATGAAGCGGTTTCGGATGAAGCTGTATCCCCTAGCGGCGAATGTTCTGCCGTAGCTTCCTGAGCTTCGTCAACAGTTCCAGACGCCTCAGACAGTGGCGTGTAAGTAATCTCGCAGTCGTCTTCAACCCATTCAAATACCGGCGTAATTTCACTCACATCAATGGCTTTAGTGACACGTAATTGCCATTGCAGATAACACTCTTCCGGGTTCAGGCTGGTGAACTCAGGTAACTGATCAAGTAGTGGAGTGACATCCAGATTTTCCGCGCCAACAATGTCAGCCAGCTCACGGAACATACGAAAGGGTTCGTTACCGGTGCGTAAAATATCCGCATCCGGTTTAAACAGAATCAACCAACCTGCTGATTCTGGTTCCTCACGTTGAGGAGTGGCACTGCTGTCGCCGGTTTGTTGATCAGCGGCGGCATCATTACCATTTAAAATACGTTCAAAGTCCGTTTTTAATTCATTGGCTTTTTCCATATCGGGCTCTGCACCATCCTGCAAACTACCCAACATGGATCGTAAACAATCCACCGACAATAAAAACAGATCAACATAATGTTGTTCCATTGAGCGCTGCCCTGCACGGATTTCATCCAGCAGGGTTTCCACTACATGAGTGAAGTCGGAAATTTGCATAAAACCAAAAGTCCCGGCTCCCCCTTTAATGGAGTGCGCTGCGCGAAATATGGTGTTAACCGTTTCTCCATCCACATCACCAGGCTGAAGGTCCAGCAACTGACTTTCCATAACATCCAGGCCTTCAAAACTTTCTTCGAAGAACACCTGGTGGAATTGTGACAGGTCAACACTCATACCAATTATCCCAATACGCGCTTAATCGTGCTTAACAGCTGATCCGGGTTAAACGGCTTCACAATCCAGCCGGTTGCGCCCGCCTGTTTACCCTGCATTTTCATGTCCCCGGCGGACTCAGTGGTCAGCATTAATACCGGGGTAAATTTATAATCGGCCAGTTGTCGCAGCTCTTTAACTAACTCAATGCCATTCATATTGGGCATATTGACGTCAGACAAAACCAGATCAAACTTGCCTTTTTTAGCTGCAGCTAAGGCTTCAACGCCATCGCTCGCTTCAACAACCTGATAGCCTGCGCCTTTTAAAGTGAAAGACACCATCTGTCTCATGGACGCAGAATCGTCGACAGCTAAAATACTCGCCATTGTGGAGAACTCCTGTTGGGTATAACTACTTATTCGGGCCGTGACAGACCCAGAGATTCATTAAGTCCGAGGTAACCACAGGTTTGCTGCAACACTTCGCTGGTTTCTAACCAGTGAATATCATGACTGGTTTTCTGCATCTCTCGACGCAAACTCACCAGCAACTGCAAGCCAGCGGTATCACAGTAATGAACCTGCCCGGCATCCAGCTCAACATCCGCTTCTGATGCCAGCGCACTTTCCATTTCGCCATATAAAGCTTCAACATGTTCAATGCTGAGTCGCTCGCCACAATGAATACGGATTCGTGCTGACATGATTCACCTGTTTCTTAATGCTCTGGCTTAAGGGTAGACGGCTATCAAGAAGCTGCTAAATAAGAAGGGGGGGAAATATCGATTTAATTAAAAAGACTGTTGAGAGACATCAAGTCCATACGGATGAATTTTGAACAACAGAAAGGTTTGTAGAATATACGTATAAATAAACCAACAGAGTCGTCAGTTTTTTTGCGCCTGAAAAGCCGCACGGTTGGCCCATTCATCGGCTAAACGCTGAGCTTGTTTGTCCTGCTGTTGATCAAATTCCTGATCGAGCTTGTCTAATAAGTTATGCAACGCTTTTACCTTAGCGTGTTGCTCAACATATTGCTTTTGCGCCTGCTCCACTTGCTGTTGCAGCAAGTGGAGCTGCTGATTTTGCTGCGTTAACGCCTGTTTAATCTGACCAATAAAGCCCATAGCGTTCTGAATCTGGCCACCACTGAGGGCTTTATCGGAGGGTGAAGAAATACCACGTTGATATTCTTCAACGTATTCATCCAGTTGCTGTTTCTGCTGTTGTTCCTGCTGCAACTTTTGTTGCAGTTGCCCCCACTCAGACAGAGCCTGCTGCTCGGCTTTTTCAGCCAGATCAACAATCAGTTTTAAACGTTTGGCACGGGGATGGCGATGCATATTCGTTTGATCCTACTGCGCCTGGGCTTGAGCTGCAGGATCAGGGAACAGTGCTTGCAGCTGTTGCAGGCTGTCTGCTAACGGAGCGCCTTCATGCAATTGCTGACGCAACATAGCTTTGATATTCGGCATACGATCAATGGCCGCATCCAGTACCGGATCACTGCCAGCCTGATAAGCACCAACACTGACCAGATCCTGATTTTCACGGTAATGCGCCATTAAATGTTTACACAGCTGGGCTTTTTGCAGCCAATTCTGATCAACAATTTGTGGCATCACCCGGCTAACGGACGCTTCAACATCAATCGCCGGATAATGGCCTTCTTCCGCCAGTTTACGCGACAACACAATATGACCATCAAGAATCGCCCGGCTGGCATCCGCAATCGGATCCTGCATATCATCGCCTTCACTGAGCACGGTATAGAAAGCGGTAATAGAGCCGCCACCCGCAGGGCCATTACCGGTTCGTTCCACCAACTTGGGCAATTTATTAAAAACCGACGGTGGATAACCTTTGGTAGCAGGAGGCTCTCCCACCGCCAGGGCAATTTCACGCTGAGCCTGGGCATAACGCGTTAACGAGTCCATCAGCAGCAGGGTATTTTTTCCCTGATCGCGGAAATATTCCGCCACCGAGGTGCAATATTGTGCGGCGCGCAGACGCATTAATGGGGAATCATCCGCCGGAGAAGCGACCACCACTGAGCGCTTTAAGCCTTCTTCGCCAAGAATTTCATCAATAAACTCTTTTACCTCACGGCCCCTTTCACCAATCAGGCCAACCACCACAATATCGGCCTCGGTAAAACGGGTCATCATGCCCAACAGCACCGATTTACCCACACCACTACCGGCAAACAAACCAATACGTTGTCCGCGACCAACGGTTAACATGCTGTTAATCGCACGAATACCAACATCCAACGGGGTACGAATCGGGTCACGATGCAGCGGGTTAATAATGCGCCCCTGCAGATTGCCCGCCACCGGATCTTCGATCGGACCGGATTCATCCAGCGGCCGACCTGTGCCATCCACGACTCGGCCCAACAAGCCATAACCCACCGGCACATCGGAGCTGCCGTGTAATGGCCAGACTTTGGCTCCGGGCCGCAGGCCATCAACCTGTTCGATGGGCATCAGGAAAATACGTTGCTGGTCAAAGCCAACCACTTCGGCTTCAACATCTTCAGCACCGTCACGCTGAACCATGCAACGATCACCCACTTTGACGTTTAAGCCCACCGCTTCCAATGTCAGACCAACCATACGAATTAATTGGCCTGCCACTTTGGGACGATAGGCGTTATCCGGTAACGAGAGGTCGGCCCACAGCTCACTCAGCATTTGGGGTATCCGGCTGGGAAGACGATTCGGAACCTGCTTCAGATTCCGAATCGGCTTCAGATTCAGAGGCAGCTTCTGGCTCAGATTCAACAACGGGTTCTGCCACCGGATCAAACTGTGGTTCACGGTCAAAATCCGGCACCAAGGAATTGCTGGCAGCCTTTAACAAACGGGGAATAAACTGCTCAAGTTGCTGGCTTAAGGCATCCGATAATGAATACTCCACCAGCGTCTGGGAACTTTGCAGGCGACATTCACCGGGTTGCAACGCCGGATCAGAATGAAAATGCAGCACCTCAGTATCAAACCCGGACTTATCCAGATGCGTCAGATCTGACGCACTGAGGTACACCTGAATATTTTTTTCACCGGCGGGAATTTCACGCAGGGCGTCCTGTAAAAAACCACTGATCGCCGACTCGCTCACGGATAATTCATGCCCAAGCAGCTGCTCAGTCAGGTTGCTGATCATACCAGCCAACACGTCAGGCAATTGCTGATCACGTTCAACCACATTGGCCTGTAAATGCTGATTAACCCGAGTCAGTCGTTCACAAGCCTGCTGTATCTGTTGCTGCCCTTGTGCCAAGCCTTCCGCTTCACCCGTGGCAAAACCTTGCTGACGCCCTTCCTGTTCGCCTTTTTGACGCCCTTCTTCCAGCCCTTGTTGTAAGCCCTGCTCGTAACCTTGTTGTTCACCTTGCTGACGACCTTCAATCAGGCCTTGCTCCAGTCCGGCGTTGTAGGCCTCACGGCGAATATTCTCGAGCTCTTCAGCGGTTGGCAACGGGAAGGTTTCCGGCTCATCTTGTTGCTCTAACACTTGTTCTTTGGCCAGCTCTTGTTGCTGTTCTTGCTTTTCTTTTTCGATCAGCCAGGCGGGCTTTTCGGTCCAGAAAGGCAAACGCCAGGGTTTAACCTCTTCGCCTTCTTTGATTTCTTCCGAAGCGATGGGATGAAAGTGGTGATTTTGACGATAATCAGCCATATCACATCATGGCCTCGCCACCACCACCAAGGACAATTTCACCGGCATCGGCTAAGCGGCGTGCAATGGTAAGAATTTCTTTCTGAGCACCTTCCACTTCGCTGACTTTAACCGGACCTTTGGCTTCCAGATCATCACGCAGCAATTCGGCAGCCCGTTTCGACATGTTTTTGAAGATCTTTTCCTGCACTTCCGGGTCGGCACCTTTGAGCGCCACCACCAACAGATCGGTGGATACTTCGCGCATCAGCGCCTGAATACCGCGGTCGTCGACATCCACCAGGTTGTCGAAGACAAACATCAGATCCTGAATCTGAGTACCCAGATCTTCGTCCACTTCTTTGATTTGCTCCAACAGGTCGTTGGCCATGTTGCTGTCGACCATATTGACGATATTGGCCGCCACTTTGACACCACCCATCGAGGTGGTCTGGCCACCAGCATTGCCAGTAAACTGACGTTCCAGAATGTCGTTCAATTCCTGCAAGGCAGCCGGCTGAACCGCTTCCAGTGCTGCCACCCGCATGACGATATCCAGGCGTACTTTTTCATCGAAGTTAGAGAGAATTTCCGCCGACTGGTCGGAGTCAAGATACGACACTACAATCGCCTGAATCTGCGGGTGCTCATGACGGATTAAGTCAGAAACCTGACGCGGCTCCATCCACTTCAGAGAATCCAGCCCGGTGGTGTTGCCGCCCAGCAAAATACGGTCAATCAGGGCACCGGCTTTATCAGAACCCAGTGCCTGGGTCAGCATATTACGGATATAGGCATCGGAGCCCAGGCCCATACCGGTCTGACCACTGACAGACTCAAGGAATTCAGCCACCACACCTTCGACCTGAGTCTGGTTCACATTGGTCAGGGTCGCCATGGTGGTGCCGACTTTCTGAACCTCTTTTGGCCCCATGTGTTTAAGAATTTCTGCGGCGTCTTTTTCGCCCAGTGTCATCAGCAATACTGCTGCACGATCCACCCGGCTCAGGGAAGACAGGTCACCATCACCTGCTTCTGCCGGTGCATTTTCTTCAGCCATCGCCTTCGTTCACCCATTTAATTACGACTTGCGCCACCCGTGCCGGATCTTCAGCAATCAGACCTTTTAATGCGTCCAGTTGACGTTCAAAACTTTCCGAGGCGCCCGGCAGCAGGAACTCATCCATACCCGACAGCGTGACTTTCTCTTCATCCAGGCCCGCTTCGGCATCTTCCAGTTCTTCCAGCAGCGTCAGCTCATTATCTTCACGGCCACGGTTGGCAATACTTTTAATTGTAGGCCGGATCACACCGAAGATAAGTACCAGGATAAATAGTCCGGCCATGATTTGTTTCATGATTTCCCAGAACCATGGCTGAGTCCAGAAATCCGGATCGCCCAGCGACAAATCACCGTCGCCCATAAAGGCGGAATTAATCACGTTCACACTGTCACCGCGAGCGGCGTTAAAGCCCACAGCATCTTTCACCAGCACTTCCAGACGCTGTAAATCGGCCGCCTGCCAGGGCACATAGACGGTATCGCCATCGGCATTCAGGGTTTCACGATCATTCACCACCACGGCAACCGTTAAACGGCGAATACGGCCCACCTGATGTTGTTTAAAACTGAGGGTACGATCGACTTCGTAATTGCGGGTCGCTTCTGAGCGGCGATTCACCGGCGCACCACCTCCGGCGCCCGGGCCAGTCGCTTCTTCCGGCACCGTAGCATCAACTGGCGGTTGATTGGATAACGCACCCGGAATGCCACCATCGGGAGCACCTGAGTTTTCTTCATCAATTAATTGTTCGCTGCGCAGCGCAATCAGATCCGGGTTGTACAGTTCTTCAGTTTGTTCCTGAACGGTGAAGTCGACATCAGCTGAGACTTCCGCTTTGTAATTTTCTACACCTAACACTGGTCGCAGAATATTATTCACCGCCTGAGCAATCGAACCTTCGACTTTTTCGGTGTATTCCAGTTGTTTGGTTGCCAGAATTTCGTCGCTTTGCTCTTCTTCTTTGGACAACAAGTTGCCTTGCTGGTCCACCACCGACACATCACCTTTGTCCATCTCAGAAACACTCGATGCCACCAGATTGACGATGGCTTCGACCTGATTTTTGGACAACTCACGGCCGGGATAAATTTCAACAAATACCGACGCTCGTGGCTTGCGCTGATCGCGTACAAACACCGATTGTTTTGGCAGCGCCAGATGAACGCGGGCATTACGCACCGCTTTTACAGAGGTGATGGTACGCGCCAGTTCACCTTCTAAACCACGACGGTAACGGGCATTTTCAATAAACTGACTGGTGCCAAGTTTGCTGTCCTGATCCAGCACTTCCAGGCCCACAGTTTTATCATCGATTAAACTGGCCGATGCCAACACCATACGTGCTTCGTGCAGATCATTGGCCTGCACCATTAAAATCTGAGAACCCGGATCAATTTCAAACGGTATGCCTTCACGCTGCAAAACTTCAATAATGTCCTGAGCGTTATGATCCTGCAGACGGGTAATTAAAGGTTTGTAGCTGGGGTCCTGAGACCAGATCATGATCGCAATCGCCAACGCAATTACCAGAGCAACACCAGCAATCACGCCAGCCTGACGCACAATGGTCAGTTTGTTAAAACCAGCCAGAACCGGGTGTGCGCCTTCATCCGGATTTTCACCCGTATTAGCCGGGAGTTCTTCCTGGTTTACCGGTGCATCATTGGTCGCTGGATTGGCTGCTGCCGGGGCAGTTTGTGCAGGTGCATTTTCCATGATTCAGATCCTGCTTACACCGGCATGTTCATCACGTCTTTATAAGCTTCAACCAGCTTATTACGTACCTGGGTCATTGCCTGAAACGATACCGATGATTTTTGCATGGCAATCATCACTTCCGGCAAGTCAACGCTGGGGTCGCCCTGCTCAAAACGCTTCTGCAAATCACCCGAGGTCTTCTGATTGGCATTAACGGTATCAATGGCGTTTTTAAACATATCCTGAAAGTTGGGTGCTGTCGGATCACCGACCGGCTTTTCAGCGCCCTGAGGGTTCGTGATCGCCTGCGGACGCAGCTGATCAACCTGGCCGGCATTCTGGTTTTCATGGTTACTGCGAATCTGGTCTTTCACCTGGCGCATTTGCATTAATACAGCATTCACATCAACGCGATTATTTACCATGTCATTTACCTCGAAAGCCGAATCCAAAACCATTTACTGACGCTGTTATTCTGTTTGCGCGTCATTTTTTTAACTCTTGACTGAGTTTTGCAAACTGCTTGCCAACTCCTGTTACTTCTTCACGATTCATGACCTTTTTTCTCTGCCCTCACGAAACTTTCACGGTTTTACAGAGCTTTATTATCAAAATACTTATCAAAATATGGGCTGTGCGTTATAACAACGGCATAAAAAATAAGATCAAAGGAAATACAGGTCATGAGTTACGACTATTTGATTGTGGGTGCCGGCTCCGCAGGCTCTACCCTGGCACGACGTTTATCTGAAGACCCAAACAACAAGGTCTGCTTGCTGGAAGCAGGCCCGGCTGATAACAGCCTGATGGTAAAAATTCCGGTAGGGGTTATTGCCATGATGCACAGTAAAAAGCGCAACTGGCAGTACTGGACCGAGCCTCAGGAGCAATTGGATAACCGCGAAATTTTTTGTCCGCGAGGTAAAACCTTCGGTGGCTCATCGTCCATCAATGCCATGATCTATACCCGCGGCCATCGTTGGGACTACGATCACTGGGCTGAACTGGGCAACAATGGCTGGAGTTATGACGACGTTCTGCCCATTTTCAAACGCAGTGAAAATCAGGAACGGGGTGCCGACGATTATCATGGCGTTGGTGGTGGCTTAAACGTTGCCGATCTGCGTTATCGCCACCCGGTGAGCGAAACCTTTGTTGAAGCCGGGCAGCAGGCTGGTTTTGCGCTGAATAATGACTTTAATGGCGAAGAACAAGAAGGTGTTGGTTTTTATCAGGTCACACAAAAGAATGGTGAACGCTGGTCAGCCGCTCGTGGGCAATTGCACCCAGTGCTTGATCGCTCCAATCTGACGGTTATCTCAGGCGCACTGGCTAATCGTGTGCTGTTTGATGGTAAACGTGCCAGTGGCGTTGAGTACACACAAAACGGTGAAAGCGAGACTAAGCGCATTGATGCCACTCGAGTGATTTTATCCGGTGGCGCGATTAACTCTCCACAGTTATTACTGTTGTCTGGAGTTGGCCCAAAAGCCGAGCTGGATCGCCATGGCATTTCTCAGGTAGCTGAACTGCCCGGCGTGGGTGAAAACCTGCAAGATCACCTGGATGTGATTGCGGTTACCAAGTCGACAAAGCGCAATGCCTTAAGCTTTGCCCCAAGCTATTACATCCCGACTGGCGTGAAAGCCGTTGCCAATTACGCTCTGAATCGTGAAGGCCCACTGACGTCCAATGCAGCGGAATCCGGCGGTTTTATCAAAAGTGACGAACAACAGGACATTCCGGATTTACAAATCCACATGACCGCAGCACCGCTGGACAACCATGCACTGGATCTGCGTTTTACACTGCAATGGGCTTACTCTTGCCATATCTGTGATCTGCGTCCCAAAAGCCGCGGCACGGTACGCTTAAAGAGTCGTAACCCGGCAGAGGCTCCGGCGATTGATCCGCGTTATTTATCCGATCCGGCCGATGTTGAAACTCTGCTGAAAGGGATCAAGCATGTGCGCAACATTATGGCTCAACCCGCATTTGATCACTGTCGTGGCGACGAAATTTTCCCGGGGAGTGATGTTCAAACCGATGAAGAATTAGTTGAGTTTATCCGTAAAAAAGCAGACACCATTTATCACCCGGTGGGCACCTGTAAAATGGGTGATGATGACATGGCGGTTGTGGATACTGAGCTGAAAGTTCATGGACTTGAGAATTTATGGGTTGTTGATGCTTCCATTATGCCGACTCTGGTTGGCGGCAATACTAATGCCCCGACGGTAATGATTGCCCATAAAGCAGCGGATATCATGCTGGGTGAAAACCTGGATTAATTCGCAGCATACATATCCAGCCATAAAAAACGCCAGCCTTTTCACGCTGGCGTTTTTTATGGTTTAAATCAGCGGACGATTAACACGCTGCAAGCATGCTTTCGACATCAATTCCTTCGTCCCGTAACTTTGCCACTTTATAACGCAAGGTTCTTGGGCTGATCCCCAAACGGTCTGCTGCATCTTTACGGCTGGGCTCTTCTTTTAAAGCACGGACAATCAGTTCCACTTCTCGATTTTTTAAATCGTTTCCAAGTTCGCCTTCATCCACCGCTGCTGTTTCGGCAACCGGTGCAGGTACAGCGGCCTCAACCTGACGGTTTTTCGGAACCGGTGTCAGAATAAAATCATTGGCAAATAACTGTGGCCCTGCCTGAATAATCAACGCCCGTTGCATGGTGTTATCCAACTCACGCACGTTGCCAGGCCAGCTATGGGTCATTAATTTCTGCTCAGCCTCCGCCATCAATTGTGGCACCGGGCGTTTCATTTTTTGAGCATGATGCGCCAGCAGGCGTTTGGCCAATGGCAAGATATCATCCTGGCGATCACGCAGCGGTAACCACTGCAGCGGGAATACACTCAGGCGATAATATAAATCTTCGCGGAATTTCCCTTCAGCGACATAGTCAGCTAACTCGCGGTTGGTGGTAGCAACAATGCGTACATCCAGATCAATGGTTTTTTTACCACCTAAACGTTCTACTTGTCGCTCTTGTAGAACACGCAATAGTTTTGCCTGCAGACCCAGATCCATTTCGGTGATTTCATCAAGCAATAACGTACCACCTTCGGCCTGCTCGAATTTACCCGGCATCGCGTTATACGCGCCGGTAAAGGCGCCCTTTTCATAACCAAACAACATCGCTTCCAGCATATTCTCCGGAATCGCTGCACAGTTAATGGCAATAAACGGCTGTTTTTTACGATCCGAATTCTGGTGAATATAACGCGCAAGGACTTCTTTACCCGTACCACTTTCACCACTGATTAATACCGTTGAATCGGTTTGTGCAACCCGTTGCGCTAACTGAAATAACTGCTGCGACGCTAACGCTTCACACACAGGTTCCGATTCATCAGCCAGTTCGCCCTGGGTATTAAAAGGTTTTAACAGCGCATCTAATTCCGCCAGCTCAAAGGGTTTCATCAGGTAATCATTGGCGCCACGTTGCATCGCTTTAACCGCCTGGCCAACATCGCCATAAGCCGTCATCAATACCATGGGCAACCAGGGATGTGCTTGTTTAACGTTATCCAATAACTCCAGACCATCCATGCCCGGCATATTAATATCAGATAACACCAAATCTAACGCATGAGAACGAACAATCGCCATACCTTCAATACCATTGGGTGCTTCAAACACCTCATGCCCTTTCAGCATCAGGGTATCAACGATGGCTTCACGCAAACGCGGATCATCTTCGACCACTAAAATACGCATATTATTCTCCTCAAAAAAATTTCTGCAGCAGATCCAGTCCAGACTGCTCAGTTAGCTCTGGAACGATGGCTTGCGGATTAACGGCAAACATAACTCAGCCGACAAACCACCTAAATCACTATCAGCCAAGGTAAATTCACCACGATGTGCCCGTACAACCGCTTGAACAACCGCCAGCCCAAGACCGGTGCCATTGCTTTTGGTGGTGTAAAAAGGCTCCATCATGTGTTGTTTTTGTGACGGACTCAGGCCGGGACCGTTGTCCATCACCTGAATTTTTAATTGTTGTTTTTCAACCGACAGGCGGATAAGAATTTCGATTGGATATTCACCGGATTCCAGTGCGTTATTAATCAGATTCATCAGACTGCTGATCAACGCATCTTTATTACAAACCAGTTGTAAATCACCTACCTGATTATCAATCTCGCAACGCGCCTGAAATTGTTGCAACGCGACTTCCATCGCACCCTGCAGGCCACCAACCAACTCAGAAATACCGACTTCATCATTAAGAGGGGCTTCGCCACGGGCAAAAATCAGCATGTCACGCACCTGGTTTTCCAGATGATGCAAACGTTCCTGTAATTTTCCGGCAAACCGGATTCGGGTATCTGGCTGAATATCATCCGTGGCTAAATGCCCGGCATATAAGGTTGCGGCGGCTAACGGCGTACGAATCTGATGAGCCAGTGACGCCACCATTTTTCCCATCGCGGATAAACGCTCGTGTTGGCTGAGCTGAGATTGCAATGCGCGGGTTTCGGTCATGTCGGTTAAGAGAATTAACTGACCATAATTATTCGCCATGGCAGCGGTACGCAAATTGACTTTACGGCCATCCACTAATGAAATTTCATGGCCGTCGTCGTTTTGTGGTTTGAAGCAGCGATGAATTAATTGCACCCAGCGCTGTCCAATCAACGAAGGCGCGCCACTGGCTTTTAATAATAAATCATCTGCCGTGGGGTTGGCCTGGCTAACAAAACCATTTTCATCGAGTACCAGAACACCCGCAGGCATCATCTGTAAAAGACTTTCCAGGCGGTCGGCCAGCT
Source organism: Bacterioplanoides sp. SCSIO 12839 (assembly GCF_024397975.1). NCBI lineage: Bacteria > Pseudomonadati > Pseudomonadota > Gammaproteobacteria > Oceanospirillales > Oceanospirillaceae > Bacterioplanoides > Bacterioplanoides sp. SCSIO 12839. Next base: position 668,869 of record NZ_CP073745.1, on the reverse strand, counting down.
GTTCTTTTTCTGCCAGCTCCTGCATCCGTTGTGCCGAGACACTGGCAAGTTCACCACTGAGCTGTTCAACCTTGTCTTCCAGAAAACTATAGGAGTCAGACAGTTGTTGTGACATTTGATTGAACAAGGTAAACGCCTGCTTTAATTCAGCGCGACCCAGCTGGGTATCATTACCTGCCGCCAACGATTCAGCAGGAATAAAAATGTCACTGTCCTGGCGTAATGCAGCATTGGCCATACTCACCCCTTGTTCTCCACATCAGGTCCTTACGGATTGTCGGGTATCCGACGCCTAAATAATCTGTAACAGGGTTGAGCAATTAGCGTGCCGTATTTTTTACTCTATTTTTTATTTTTTACGTCAAAATAATGATACCAATGATCATTAAGTTATTTTTCAGTCGCGAAAAACGAAAAAAGCCGGCAAAAAACCGGCTTTTTTAGTCATTTTACGAGACGATCAGCTTACACGCTTTCTTTGTCCTTTCTGGAAATATTGTACTTCCGCATCTTCTCCACCAGCGTGGTACGGCGGATATTCAGTTTTTCAGCCGCACGTGCCACCACACCATTGGCGTCATCCAGCGCCTGTTGAATCAAAGAACATTCGAGGTCCGACAAATATTCGCGCAGATCCAGACCATTTACCGGGAGTAATGCTGGTGAATCAATACCGGCCAGGCCTGCTTCATTCTGAGTGACATCCGCAACCACCGGCACAGAGAAGTTTTCGTCTGTATCATCCACATGACGGAATTTCTTCGGCAGCTCGTTGACCCCCACCACACCGTAAGGATGCAGAATGGCCAGGCGCTCAACCAGATTAGCCAGCTCACGAACGTTGCCATGCCAGTCGTGACGGCACAGTGACATAATGGCGGCGGAGTTAAAACGAATCGAACCACGCTTCTCGTTTTCCAGACGTGACACCAGCTCATTCAGCAACAGTGGTAAATCTTCCACCCGCTCACGCAGAGACGGCATATCAATCGGGAAAACATTCAGGCGGTAATACAAATCTTCGCGGAAGGTGCCTTCTTCGATCATCTTTTCCAGATTTTTATGCGTTGCCGCAATAATCCGGACATTGGCATTCAACGTTTTGTTGCTGCCAACGCGTTCAAAAGTATGCTCTTGTAATACACGCAGAATTTTCACCTGCATGTTTAATGGCATATCACCAATTTCATCCAGGAACAGCGTACCACCTTCAGCCATTTCAAAACGGCCCGGACGGCTGTTGATCGCTCCGGTAAACGCACCTTTCTCATGACCAAACAACTCACTTTCAAGCAGTTCAGCGGGAATGGCGCCGCAGTTAACCGGAACAAAAGGTTTATTTCGACGATGGGAATGGTAATGCAGGTTACGGGCAACCACCTCTTTACCAGTACCGGATTCACCCTGAATCATCACGCTGACGTCTTTATCGGCAACCTGCATGATCAGCTCGCGTACGTTCTGAATCTGGCGACTGGTGCCCACCAGGCTACGGAACAGCTGTACTTCGCGACGCTCACCACGACTGCGGTTGTGGGTATATTGCTCACGATAGACCTGACAACGATGCAAACTATCCAGCAGTTTGTTGTAACTCGGAGGCATCTCAACAGCGGCTAACAAAGCGCGACGAATACCTTCCGGCAACATCTCCGGTTGCACTGCATTGCCTATCGATAAGATAGGTACACCTTTATCCCAGGTTAATAACGCTTCGATAATATCGGCCGAAGGAATGGAATGACTATCCCCTAGCAGCACTGCACTGATTTCAGTGCTGTCTTCAATCTGGCTCTCTACTACTCGTCGCCATTCATCAGGACCAGCAACAATGGCTTCTTCCCCTAAGAAGTCCAGAATCACCTTCAGGTCATGACGTCTCTGCTCATCATCATCGATCAGCAGAACCTTAATTTCTCTCCACATGGCGACCAGCCTTTCCTTCCCAATTCCGACCCGGAGGTCATAAAAATACAAGCATCTTTGCGTCAGTTGTTTGACTGAGCCTAAAGCAGTTAAGTACCAAACCACCCATAAGTCAAACTTCTGACGTTATTATTTTTTGTCTTTTTAATTTTAAAAACGACGCACTTTATAGCTGAATCTGTCGTCGGATGACAAGGCGTTAACCGCGAAATGTTAACGCCGAACAAATGAAAAGAGAATTTCCAGAATCCCAGCTACTCATAGCAGTTCTGAGTAGCAGTTCTGATAACCAGGCTGGAATTCCGAGAAATGATCAGGCAGTAACCTGACTGGTTAAACGACTTTCCTGATCCGCAGCAGAGACCGGACTGCGACCATGGGTTGAATCAAGATATTCCTGACGAATACCATCCCAACCACTTTTAACTTCCAGCAATAATCCCATCACTTCATCAATCATATCCAGGTCATTCAGGCTGCTGGCTTCCAGCAAACGACGATTCATGTAGTCGTACAGTCGTTCAAAGTTAGCAGAAATATCACCACCATTAGAATGATCCAGGCTATCTTGCAGTGTCTGAATAATTTCCATCACACGCCCTAACAAGTTGGCTTTGGTATCCATCTCGTTACGTTCAATCGCCCCTTTTGCCTGAGACATGCGTGTCAGTGCAGCTTCCATCAATAGCTGAATAAGGCGATGAGGGTCAGCATCCAGAACCTCAGAGGTACCATTAACCTGCTGATACTGCTTAGCACCTGACTTAATACCTGAATTGTACATGAGCATGTCTCCTGAATGTGTCGGCTCGCTTTCTTTATGACGGCACGATGTTGCAAACCTTTAACAGATTTCTTCACTAAACCGGATTTAGCCCCCTTACAGCATTATTCCCGGCAGCGGCAAAAGCGGCAAGCGCATTCCTCATGCAGCCTTTACCCACACCCTAAAGAAATAAAAAATCTTTTATTTTCAATGACTTATAAATTGGCACAAGGCCTGCTTAATGCCGTATTCACTATCACAGCAAAATAGCATGCTGGAGAAGCGCGGAGCAAAACCATGGCAACAGCACAGCTCAACCTACAGAACATTCAGCACGATGCGGGTAAACACCAGCATCTTTATGACCTGGCCAATCGCTTCTATCGGGATGCCAGTGAACAAGGCAATCATCTGTTGCTGGACGATGCGACCCAACTGGCAGAGCTTGCCTGGCAGCAAAAGCCGGAATACCTGCCTGGCATCAACCTACTCGCCCGCATTGCACTACAACAAGATAAGCTGAATAAAGCCTGGGAATGGATTGGACTTGGACTGAGCAAAAAGCCTGACAGCGTTACTCTGCTCTACAGTGGCGGCCTGACCGCACTGGCTGAACACGACCTGGATAAAGCCGAAGAGTATTTTGCCGCTGCGTATCGCATTTCCCGGGTTGCTACAAAATCAGCCAATTACCTGGCTCATATTGCGCTGCTGAAAAAAGATTACCTGTTAGCTTTTCAGTATTATCGTGAATTAATCAAAACCCAGGCTGATGATCAGCAAGTAAAAGCTGGATTGTTTTCGGCTGCCGAACAACTGAGTGCCGATTTTTATTCCGACGAACTGGAACAGGATTTATTGCGCTACTTTGAATTCACCGATGTTGATCATTCACAATTACGTTCTCTCACCACCAGTCTGTTAAAACATAAACTGCATTTGTCTGAAACGGGCTGCCCATTGGAGCTGGAAAATCTGGCTACAGATCCATTGTTGCTCACCGCACTAGAAAAGTTCTATTTCTGTGACCCATTACTGGAGAAGCTATTAATCACCCTACGACAAAGTATTTTTATTTCCAGCAGCGCTAAATTATCGATTGAAAGCCAGCTTATTCCACTCGCCAGTGCACTGGCCTGGCAAACCTATTTGAATGAGTCGGTTTGGTATCAAACGGAACAAGAACAAAAGTTGCTCCGTCAGCTTGAAACGTTATTGTCACGCATGATCATCATGCCGGATTTGAGCAATCACGATTTATACCCGGTTTTATTACTGGTTTTAATGTATCAGCCACTACAACAGTGCTCATTTGCACATCAGTTGAATCATGAAGCACTGGCCTGGCCCATTACCTTAGGCCCATTAATTGAACAAGCGATGGTTGCCGTTAATACTCAGGAACAACATCGCCAACAGCTGACGCGTTTTGGTAATAGCAATAACGTCGTATCGGCTAAAGTTGCACAACAATATGATCTGAATCCTTACCCTCGCTGGGTCGATATTGGTTATAGCCAGCCCTCCGACTATTGTCAGGCGCTGACTCAGATCTTCCCGGAAAAATTTAAAACATTATCCTTACCGTCGCCAACACAGGTATTGGTGGCAGGCTGCGGCACTGGCCGACATGCGCTCAGGCTGGCTCGTTATTTTTATAACATGCAGGTCACGGCGGTTGATTTAAGCGAACAAGCACTGGCGTATGCCAGCAGTAAAGCGCAACAATATCAAATCAATAATATTGAATTTTTACAGGGTGACTTATTGCTCAGTGAACGCCTGGGGCAACAATTTGATGTCATTGAATGTTCCGGCGTATTGCATCATATGGAAAACCCAGCAGCGGGTTTAGCAGCCGTTAATAAACAACTAAAACCGGGTGGCTTATTAAAAATTGCCTTATATAGCCGTGCAGCACGCCGCTGTATTGAAGAGTTGCGTGAACAGCTTGCGGATCACCTACCGGAAACGGCCCATGATATGCGCCTGGTCCGTGAAGCGTTATTAAATGGCTCGTTAGGTAACGAATGGAACACTGTGATCAGCTCGCCAGACTTTTACAGCTTGAGTGCTTGCCGTGATTTATTATTCCACCAGCAAGAACACACATACGATTGTGAAGAGTTACAACAGCTGATTAACAACGAAGGCCTGGAATTTATTGGCATGATTCCGCAAGGTGAATCAGAAAAGCTGGCACAATAGTTATTTAATAAACCGGGGCATCAACTGACATTAAGTGAATGGGGTAAACTGGAAAAAGAAAAAACAGACTTATTTGCTGGGATGTATCAGTTTTATGTGCGTAAGGCGTTTTAGTTTTAACAACTTCATTACCAAGCGGAGCGTGGGAACGAGAATAAATTAACAAGAACAGCTATGTTTCATAGCAGCAACAGGATGTTGCGGTAGCGCGGCAGAGCCATGGATGGCTCTTCGGCGCGGCGGCTGAAGCATAGCCGTTTTTGTTAAACGCTCATTTCGATATAAAGAATTTAATGACTTAAATTATAGTTGCCAATTAATCGGAGCTTGCCCCTGATTCATTAAATACTGATTAATGGTCGAAAACTGACGCTGGCCAAAAAAACCACGATGAGCAGACAACGGTGACGGATGCACAGACTTCAGCACCAAATGCTTACTCTGATCAATCACCGCCCCTTTCTTCTGCGCATAACTGCCCCACAACACAAACACTAACCCATTGTGCTGCTCGTTTAATGTTTTGATCGCAGCATCGGTAAATTCTTCCCAGCCTTTCTTTTGGTGAGAACCGGCCTTGGTTGCTTCAACCGTTAATGTTGCATTCAGTAGTAAAACACCCTGATCGGCCCAAGGTGTTAAGTCACCCGTACCCGACATCTGAATGCCCAGATCAGCGTTTAACTCTTTGTAGATATTCACCAACGACGGCGGCACCTTCACACCATCTGGCACAGAGAAGCTTAAGCCCATCGCCTGACCTGGGCCGTGATAAGGGTCTTGACCAATAATCACCACCCGCACCTGATCGAACGGCGTATGGTTAAAAGCATTAAAGATTAACGGGCCGGGAGGGTAGATTTCTTTGCCCGCTTGTTTCTCAACACGCAGAAACTCACGCAGGTTCTGCATGTACGGTTGCTGTAGCTCGTGGCCCAATACCTGCTGCCAGGAAGGGTGAAGTTCGCCTGGTTTGCCCATTGCGGTGTTATACCTTGAAGTAGTCGTTCAGACACGAACCATAACAGATTTCAACATAGAGTTGACTTTCAATTGTAGATTGAAGAGGCATTAAAAAATAGAATAAATAATAAATTACTCAAAACAATGCTAACCTACATGTAAAGTAAACTGCCGAAATCTATAAGGAAGTTCTGTGACCAAGACATCCCCCAATGACGACCTAGTACTCAATCTTTACACACAAGCTCAGCTATGGTTGAGACACAATGAAGACCTTATCATTAAGGCAAACTCTATTTTAGTATCAATAATGTCCATCAGCACTGTTGTTTTTTTCAGAGACAGCAGAAATCTCAGCACAGAACATATAGCATTAATATTAATTGCCGTATCTATCACAGGAATATTATTAAATTCGATATTAAAGAATAGGTTTTTGGAGTCTTTAGATAGAGTTATTAAATATGAAAAAATACTTGGAACTCATAAATCAAAAAATAATCTTTTAAGCCAGCAAGATTATGATGAAAAATGGGGAACAGCTCTGACCCCCAAATACCTTCACTCTCCACCAAGCAAAGGGCCAGAGATATACATTCTTTTTCAAGCAATTTATATCCTAACATTTACTATAACCTTTACACTGCTAACAAACTCATTGATAGAATATTTGACAGCATGTTAAAAGGCAGCTTTCGCTGCCTTCTCTTAAAACCAGTCCAGGTAATTAAGCATCGCCCTGCGGCTTCATATGCGGGAACAGAATCACATCTTTAATGGTGTGGCTGTTGGTGAACAACATCACCAGACGGTCGATACCAATACCCTGCCCCGCTGTTGGCGGCATACCGTACTCCAGTGCACGAATATAGTCGTCGTCGAAGTGCATGGCTTCGTCGTCGCCCGCGTCTTTTTCTTCCACTTGCTTACGGAAGCGTGCTGCTTGATCTTCAGCGTCATTTAATTCCGAGAAGCCGTTTGCCAATTCACGGCCACCCACGAAGAATTCAAAACGGTCAGTCACAAATGGGTTGTCATCGTTACGACGCGCCAGTGGCGATACTTCCCATGGGTACTCGGTAATGAAAGTTGGCTGATCCAGTTTTTCTTCGGCGGTTTCTTCGAAGATTTCGCAAATGTATTTACCCGGCCCCCAGGCTGCCTGCTTAGGAGAATCCGGCACACCCACTTGCTTGGCGTACGCTTTTAACTGCTCGAAGTTTTCTTCCGGATTATTAAAGACGTTAACATCGAATTCCGGGTTGTACTTCATCACCGCTTCAACCATGGACATACGCTGGAATGGCTGAGCAAAGTCGTACTCAGATTCACCGTATTGAATGATGGTGTTGCCCAGAACCGTTTCTGCGATGGTACGCAGCATATCTTCGGTCAGATCCATCAGGTCGTGGTAAGTTGCATACGCCTGATAGAATTCAATCATGGTGAATTCTGGGTTATGACGCGTGCTCAGACCTTCGTTACGGAAGTTACGGTTAATTTCGAACACTTTATCGAAACCACCCACAACCAGACGCTTCAGATACAGCTCTGGCGCAATACGCAGGAACATATCAATGCCCAGCGCATTATGGTGTGTTTCAAATGGTTTTGCCGTTGCACCACCCGGGATGGTTTGCAGCATAGGGGTTTCCGCTTCAATATAACCACGCTGAGACAGATAAAAACGCATGGTTTCAATGATCTTGGAGCGGATCATAAAGGTGTTACGGGTATCTTCGTTAATGATCAGATCCACGTAACGCTGACGGTATTTCATTTCCTGGTCGGCTAAGCCGTGGAATTTATCCGGCAGTGGACGCAGGGATTTGGTCAGAATGGTGAAACCTTCAACGCTGTCGACTTCAACGTACAGCTCACCTTTACCGGATAATTGCAGCGTACCGGATGCACCAATAATGTCGCCGATATCCAGCTTCTGCCAGGCATCGCTTTCTTTCTGCAGTTGTTTACCCATGTAAACCTGCAAACGCGAGGTGCTGTCCTGGAAACCGACGAACGGGCCACGCTTGCCCATCACACGGCCAGCAACAGAAACTTTAATGCCCGCTTCGGCTAATTCTTCTTTCGATTTTTCACCGTGTTCAGCTTTTAAATCACCCGCCAGGTTTTCACGTTTAAAATCGTTGCGATGACCATTAGCGTTACAACCGTCACGCATTTGCTCAAGCTTCTGACGACGCTCGGCAATTAACTTATTTTCTTCTGCGTTTTGAACTTCAGGAGCAGGAGTGTTTTGATCTGTCATATTTAATTCCAAATTCTGTTCTGTGCCGAATTCTTTTAAGCCTTCAGGTAATGATTTATTTCATTTTTAATTGAAGACTGCACAAGCACTTCACAAGATTTTTTCACTCGCACCCATCGTAAGGCACATCCCTGTGCCTGCGATGGGCACGCAACGTCCTGTTGCTGCTTTGAAAAAACTTCTGAAGTACTTATTGTTTAATTAGCTAAGTTTGTCGCAGTGTTCTGGCTTTAATTAAAGACCCTGTAATTAAAGGCCTTGCTTTAAGCTTGCTTCAATAAAGGCATCCAAATCACCGTCCAATACCGCCTGGGTATTACGGTTCTCTACACCAGTCCGTAAATCCTTAATACGAGCATCATCCAATACATACGAACGGATCTGACTGCCCCAACCAATATCCGCTTTCGAGTCTTCTAATGCTTTAGACTCGGCATTACGTTTCTGCAGCTCGTGCTCATACAACTTAGCTTTTAACTGCTTCATGGCCTGATCTTTGTTCTTGTGCTGAGAACGATCATTCTGACACTGAGTTACAATATTGGTTGGTAAGTGAGTAATACGTACCGCAGATTCCGTCCGGTTAACGTGCTGACCACCCGCACCGGAAGCACGATATACGTCGATCCGTAAATCCGCCGGATTAATTTCAATATCGATGTTGTCATCCACTTCCGGCGAAACAAACACAGAAGAGAAAGACGTGTGACGACGGTTACCGGAATCGAATGGTGATTTACGCACCAAACGGTGAACACCGGTTTCAGTACGCAACCAACCATAGGCATACTCACCTTCGACCCGAATGGTTGCGCCTTTAATACCGGCAACTTCCCCTTCGGACACTTCCATCAGCTCACCTTTAAAACCGTGAGCTTCGATCCAGCGCAGGTACATGCGCAACATCATATTGGCCCAGTCTTGCGCTTCGGTACCACCGGAGCCCGACTGAATTTCCACATAGCAGTTGTTTTCATCCAGCTCACCAGAGAACATACGGCGGAATTCCAGCGTCTCTAACTGAGCCTGTAAACCGTTCAGTTCTTCACGAACGTCATCAACTGTACCTTCATCGTCTTCTTCCACCGCCATATCCAGCAAGTCACGGCTATCTGCCAGACCCGTGTTCAGGTTATCGATGGTTTTTACTACCGCTTCCAGTGAAGAACGTTCTTTACCCAGTTCCTGAGCACGGTCTGGATCATCCCAAACGTCTGGTTGTGCCAGTTCCTGTTCTACCTCTTCTAAACGCTCGGTTTTGGTAGCGTAGTCAAAGATACCCCCTAAGCACGTCTGTACGCGCTTGCAGGTCTTTAATCTGTTCGACGATTGGGTTGATTTCCACTGCGTTATCCTGATGTTGTCTGTCGATGGATCGTCACCGCTGGCAGCCTAATTCCCCGATGTCAAAGCACCTTAAAGAAGCAGCGGTCAAAAGAGGCGGCATTTTACCTGAGGCAGGATCAGGATGCGACACCCCACAGCCCTAGCACAATTGACGTATCTAAACTGTCTTTTACGAATACAATTACAAATGCGAATACAAACTTGTTGCAAATTCTTCGCATTCCACTTAAAGTTCAACCCATAGTCATTCTCATTCAGATTTTCATCAAGGTTGAGACCCCCAATGTACGTTTGTTTATGTAAAGGCATCACACAACAGCAGCTGCAACAAGCTGTTGAACAAGGTGACAGCTATGCACAGATTCGTCAGAAAATGGGCGTTGGTACCGATTGTGGCTGTTGCGGCCAGAGTGCAAAACAAATGATTCGCGAGCACACCAATAAGATGCCGGTGTGTGAGTTCGCAGAAGCCAGCTAACACCGTACAGATAGAACTAAAACCAGCCAAGAGCTGGTTTTTTTATACCTGCCGTTTATCAATGATGCGCCCGAGTACACCTCTAAAATAATTCAGTGCCGCGGACTTTGACCAGTTTTGTCACAAACAACACCAATGCTGCTTGTTTCGCCAACCACAACCGGGCATTATAGCCACCAACCACGTTATTCGTGACACACTTCCGCAACCAAACGGACAAACAGGTAAACCCAATGCTGAATATTGTTGTTATCGGATTTGATAAAGCACTTGCGTCTGCAATCACCGGTGTCACAGACCTGTTTGGTTTGGCGGGCGTTACCTGGAATCTGATTCAGGGTCAGCAACCTGAAAAAGCCTTTAATGTGAAAATCGCCAGCAGAGATGGCAGCCCGATTCAATGTATTAACGGCCTGCAACTGGGAGCGCACCTGAGCTTTGATGAGATTCACGATGTTGATGCTGTGATCATTCCCACGATTGGTGGCCCGGTTGAAGATGTCATCACACATAACCCAGAACTGCTGGACTTATTACAACATGCCCAGCAACAAGGCTGGACCATTGCCGGTAACTGCACCGGTAACTTTTTATTGGCTGAATCCGGTATCCTGAATCACAAAACAGCCACCACGCACTGGGGTTTTAAAGAGCAGTTTCAACAACGTTATCCGCAAATTGAATTAAAAGCCGATCAGCTGATTACCCGCAGCGACAATATTTATTGTGCCGGTGGTGGCCTGGCATGGTTCGATCTCGGATTACATATTATCGAGCGTCATATGGGTTTCGAAGCTGCGATTCAAACGGCCAAAGCGTTTGTGATCGATTATCGCCGTGATACCCAGCTGTCGTATTCTCTGATGCGTCTGGCGAAGCCTCACAAAGACGACCTGGTACGCGAAGCTCAGACCTGGCTGGAACAACATTATTCACAACAATTTACCGTCGAAGATCTGGCCGAACGTTTCAGCATTTCTAAACGCACCTTGATTCGCCGCTTTAATGCCGCCTTAGATATGCCACCCAATACCTATGTGCAAAGCCTGCGTATCGAAGCCGCACAGAAACTATTGGAAGAAACCGAACGTACCGTTGATGTCGTAATGAATGATGTAGGCTACGAAGATGCCAGCTCTTTTCGTCGCCTGTTCCGTAAAAAAACCGGCCTGACCCCTACCGAATATCGCCGGCGCTTTGCCAAACGTTTGTAAAATCTGATGAAAATCATCCGCCTGAGAGCTTTTTGATGATGCTCATAATAGGCCAGCTGAAGTGAATTAGGTAAACTAACACCGCTGTTGTAAACCTGTCTGGAAAGCTGTTATGCGCTGGTTGTTATTGTTGTTAATTATCTTGAGCCCATCGGCCTTTTCTTATTGGGATTGCCACTGGCCATTCCGAACCGAAGTCACCATTAACAACTCTAATGCCACTCCGACCGACTACCAGGTTTTGGTCGATATTCAGGGGGCGAATCTTCACCCGGGTTACAACTGGAGTAATGCAGGCGAGGATTTGCGGGTACTCGATGCCGACGACAACACCGAACTTAAATTCTGGATTGATAATTGGAACCAGGCAACACGCACTGCCAGTGTCTGGGTACGCTTTCCATCATTAAGTGCAGGAAGCCGTAATATCTATTTTTATTATGGCAATCAAAATGCCTCCCCTATCACTCAGGTTCCGCCGGTATTTACTTACCCAGGCATTCGTTTTCATACACGCAGAACACCGGCTCCGGCAAATTACTCTCAGGCTGTAACTAATTTTGATTCTGCTGCCGACAGCAGTGGTTATGGTTGTAAATTCATCGAAAACTTCACCGAGATTTCAAACCAGAGTGAGTTCTCCAGCTCCGGTCGTAACTTTATGGCCCGCTCCGAAAGTTTTTTTGAAGTAAAACCCGGAGAGTCTGGAAATTGGGAGTTTCGCTATGGTGCAGACTTTGGCGGCGGTGGTGCCCTATTGATTAACAACTCCCCCTTAGAAGAACAGTGGGGCGAAGATTTATGGTGGGCACGTGACTGGCGAAGAACGGGTCCGCCACTGAATCCCGGATTTCCTGATGATATCTTAATAGGCTCGGTGAACTTAACTGCGGGTTATCACAAACTGGAAGTCATTGGCTGGGAAGGTTGCTGTGATGGCGGCATTACTGTGCAATTCAAAAAGCCTGGTGGCAACTGGCAAACCTTTACCACCAGTAATATTGATATTCGCTCAGCTGCCTGTCCGATTCAGACCACAATTACCTTTGGTGCTCACGAAGTATGCGAGGCGGATCTGGAAGTAATAGGCTTTGGTTCTGCTAATACCAACAGCCAAGCGCCGGATTTATGGGTTCAGGGCAGCCCACGGGAGGTTATTATTCGCAGCCGTAATAATGGTGCAGATCCGAGCTTACCCAATACTAGGATGGACATTACCCTGGCCAGTAGCCTGAGCCTGGACAGCTACAATGGCAATGGCTGGAGCTGCAGTGGCTCTATAGGAACAATCAATTGTACTTACTCAACGGCTATCAGCTCTGGAAACAGCTTTCCGGAACTCTCACTACAGGTGGAGCCAAGATCATCGTCTCCCAATCCTGCATCCATCACAGCAGAAATTAAAGGTCAGCAGTACGACGCGACGGCAAATAATATTAGAAATATCAGTTTACCCATCCGCAGTTTATTATTTCCGGCGAACCTACCTTCCGGCTGTAGTGCAAAACCCGGTTTAGTGGCTGGATTCTTTAATACAACGGGCAGTAAAAACTTTGCGACCTCATCCTCGGATTTTCAATCATCCTTTGTAACGCCCTATGAAAACGGAAGCGCTTTATTCGGCTATACCGTTCGTCCTAATGTTTCATCAGCAAACGGATCAAATAACAATCCGTTTGGCAGTGGCGACAAATATTTAACGATATTTGAAGGTTATATCTATCTTGATCGGGACGGTGATTACCGCTTTGCCGTGGATGGTGATGATGCGGTTGAATTGTCGCTATTCGAATCGACCAGCACGCCACAGGTTGCGGCCTGGTATGGTGCCCACAGCGCGATAAATAATCCAAATACCAGCGCTGCAGCCAGCATAATCGATAGGGGCTTTGCCCGTGGTTATTACCGCTTCCGTTATTTACATCAGGAAAATTCAGGGGGAGACGGCTACCGTGCTTATTGGCAGAAACCAGGGGATACAACTTACAGCATTATTCCTGCCAGCCAATTTGTAAATTGTACGGTACAACAGAATATACAGTTGGAATCAACTTCAAGTGTTATCAGTGATCCGATAAACAGTGCTAACTTTAAGGCTATCCCGGGCGCTGAGGTTCAGTACACCGTCACCGCTAAAAACCTGGGGAACATCAATACTGACCAAAATACGACAATTCTCGAACAAACGATTAATACGGACAGTGAGTTCCTGGTCGGATCGCTGCAGTTTATCGATGGTTCCGGCAATCAATCCAGTGGCCTGAATATGGGTAATGTTACCGTCACCTATATGGATGCATCGGGGACAAGCATCACACCAGCCAATGGCTATACCACCACGGTGAGACGCATCCGGATGCAGTTTAATGGGACATTTAAGGCGAAGTTCGATACGCTGGAGCCTGAATTCAGCTATCAGTATCAGGTTCGTTTACAGTGAGTGAACAAAAACCAGAACACCATCCTGAAACACCAACATCAAAGAATATTAATCAGCCGCTGCTACGCGCTTTGGTATTTGCAGCAGGCTGGCTGAGCGTTGCGCTGGGCGTGATTGGTATTTTTCTACCGGTACTGCCCACTACCCCCTTTTTATTATTAGCCGCTGCCTGTTTCTTACGTACCTCCCCACGTTTTTATCACTGGCTGATTTCACATCCGAAGCTGGGAAAATATTTACTGTATTATCTGGATGGCAAAGGCATCCCTAAAAAAGCCAAAGTGTATACCTTATTGCTGATGTGGTTTTCGCTGATTTCTACCGCCTTTATTTTTGTGCCTCGTTTAACGGTACAAATTATTCTGCCGTTGGTTGGCATAGGTGTGAGTATTTATATCCTGCGTTTACCAACGTTGGAGCTGCCCCCAAAGCAAACTCTCCAAAAAAATAATCCAAAATAACAACGATAAAAATCATGATGAAAGCAATCCAACTGGAACAATGGAAAGATCTGTCCCAGGCGTTTCACTTTCAGGACGAAGCATTTTGTTACTGGGACTCTCGCGACTCTGATGACAGTAGTGAACCGAATGACGGTGATGCATCTGAAAAACCTGCGTTATTGCTGATTCATGGTTTCCCAAGTGCGTCCTGGGACTGGTCTCCGATGTGGCAATCACTGAGTGAACAGTACCGCCTTATTGCTGTTGATATGCTGGGCTTTGGTTTATCGTCTAAAAGCCCCAAAGCAAACTACAGCATCTTTTTTCAGGCCGACTTACAACAAGCCCTGCTTCAGCATCTGAATATTGGCGCATACAGTATTCTGGCTCACGACTACGGTGATACGGTGGCTCAGGAGTTATTGGCCCGGGATCTTGAATCACAACAGATTCAACAGGCTTTTTTACTCAATGGAGGTCTTTTTCCGGAAACACACCGGGCACTGCCGATTCAGAAACTGATGTTATCTCCTCTGGGATTTCTTTTACCCCATGTGATTAACCCTAAAGCGTTCGCTCGATCCTTTGAACGGATTTGTGCCAAACCGCTTGCTCAGCAAGAGCTCGATACCTTGTGGCAATTACTCAGCCATAACCATGGCCAAAAAGTGATGCCTAAGCTGATTCGCTATATCACCGAGCGCCGCCAGAATCGAAAACGCTGGGTCACCGCGTTACAGAATACACAGGCGCAACTGGCATTGATTAACGGCTCTCTGGATCCAATTTCTGGCAGCCATATGGTAGAGCGCTTTCGTGAGCTTGTGCAGGAACAGGATATCTTTGAACTGCCTCAGCTGGGCCATTATCCACAACTGGAAGATCCACAGCAGGTGTGTCAAGTTATCCTGAACGCCTCAACATCCATTAGCAGATGACTCAGGGGCAGCACCACGGTAAGCTGCCCACTTTCCTCAACGCTGAAATGCGGCACCAATATTTTATGAATGCGCTTCCATTGCTTAAACGTCACGCTGATTGGCTGAGCCTGATTATTCTGGCCGCTGTTTTTGTCCTCTGGCCACAAATTGATCTTACCGTCAGCGACTATTTTTACGATCATGCTTCGCAGAGCTGGACGTTCAAAGATCATCCGATTAACGCATCCATCTATGCTTTGTTCCGCTATATGCCACACTTCCTGCTTCCCCTGATGTTTATCATTATTGGTCTGAGCTTCTGGCGTAACGGCATCAGCAAACAACACCGTAAACCCTGGCTGTTTCTCTTGTTAGTATTACTGATGGGGCCAGGGCTGATTGTGCATGGTATTTTCAAAGAAGGATTTGAACGCCCTCGCCCACGCCAGGTACAGGAGTTTAATGGCAGCAGTGGCTTTACTCCGGCGTTTGTGGTGTCTGACAGCTGTGCCAAACGCTGTAAATCCTTTGTTAGTGGCCATGCCGCCATGGGATTCTTTTTTATGGCGCTGGGGTGGGTATTTCGATCCAGAAAATGGTTTTGGGTTGGTATTGGCGTAGGCATTATCAGCAGTGCCAGCCGTATTATTCAAGGTGGCCATTTCCTCAGTGATACTTTGTTTGCCGGATTTGTGGTGTATTTCACCTGCCGGATCATGGGGTATTGGTTATTAGGCCACAGCCGCGTACAACCACAATCAGAGTAATGAGATTGCACGAAGTTGCTGCATGAAAATGCGGCTAAAACTGCTATAGTTTTCAGACCTCACATTGCTTCTGTAATGCCATGAATATTCAGTCGTTTTCAAACAGCTTACTTAATCCACAGCGTGGCGACCCGGTTCGCGAGCTGCGCAATGATGCGCGTCCAGTTAATACGCAAAACGACAAGACAGAAGTTGTTCGTCAGGTGAGCGCGATTGAAGTGGTCCCGGCCGATGTATCAGACGCTGAGTTTCAGGCACAGCAATTAGCTGATGAGCGCCAGCAGCGACAAGGACAAACGACCGAATCTC
Source organism: Bacterioplanoides sp. SCSIO 12839 (assembly GCF_024397975.1). Lineage (NCBI taxonomy): Bacteria > Pseudomonadati > Pseudomonadota > Gammaproteobacteria > Oceanospirillales > Oceanospirillaceae > Bacterioplanoides > Bacterioplanoides sp. SCSIO 12839. Next base: position 652,819 of record NZ_CP073745.1, on the reverse strand, counting down.
AGCAATTTCTGAATACCCAGCAGTTAGATGGCGAGCAACGTTTGGGTCGTTTTATTAATATTGAGGTTTGACCTCAGCCGCAACCTGCATGACCTCCCTGGTGTCGGTACCTGACGAGATTTCCACTTCCGTTATTACTACTTCCGTAATGACCACATCCGGCACAGAAAAACGGACGCAATAAATCAAAGCAGCCACTGAAATACAAAATAACGTCAGAATAAATCGAAGCATAGTGGTGAATATTTTTTATTGTTGTTAGACAAAAGACTAACTCGGACAAATCAGACAAACAACGCCAGTGCGAAGTACAATCGTCCCAATAAAGAACATTGGCTCGATATCATGCATAAAAAAACGCCGCTGTTGTTAACAACAGCGGCGTTTTTTCTTCTAAAGCTTTGACTAAAAAACGTTAGCGAGGCCGACAATGCAAGGCAAAAACAGACGAAATAGCGCAGTTTATAACTAATAAATATTCGCGTTGCTCACCCTTCGGGCCGAACTAAAGTTCGTTCTGGCATAGCCAGTGAGCATATTGAGTCTGTTTTTAACGCTGCAGTGGCAACGCAGGTAGTTTTTTACTGTTCAACGCCTTTCATAGTCAGCTTAACACGACCTTTCGGATCAACGTCCATCACGTGAACTTTAACCATCTGGCCTTCAGTCAGGTGGTCAGCTACGTTTTCAACACGCTCTTCGCTGATCTGAGAGATGTGCAGCAGGCCATCTTTGCCTGGCAGTACGGTGATGAAAGCACCGAAGTCTACGATCTTGCTGACTTTACCTTCGTAAGTAACACCTACTTCGATTTCAGCAGTGATCTCTTCGATCATCTTCTGTGCTGCATCAGCACCGGCTTTATCAGCTGCGAAGATCTTGATGTTGCCGTTGTCGTCGATATCAACAGAAGCACCCGTCTTCTCGGTGATATCACGGATGGTTGCACCACCTTTACCGATTACGTCACGAATCTTGTCAGAATCGATCTTCATGCTGGTCATGGTTGGCGCGTTTTCAGACAGCTCAGTACGTGGCTCAGAGATAACCGCGTTCATTTGTTCAAGGATAGTGAAACGAGCTTTTTTAGCCTGAGTCAGAGCGATTTCCATGATCTCTTCGGTGATACCTTCGATCTTGATATCCATCTGCAGTGCAGTGATACCTTCGTCAGTACCGGCTACTTTAAAGTCCATGTCGCCCAGGTGATCTTCGTCGCCCAGGATGTCGGTCAGAACCGCGAATTTCTCGCCTTCTTTAACCAGACCCATAGCGATACCAGCCACTGGCGCTTTCAGTGGAACACCCGCATCCATCAGAGACAGAGACGCGCCACATACGGAAGCCATAGAAGAAGAACCATTCGATTCTGTGATCTCAGATACCACACGGATGGTGTATGGGAACTCTTCCTGATCCGGCATCATCGCCTGAACACCACGACGAGCCAGACGACCGTGACCAATTTCACGACGGCCAACACCGCCCATACGGCCAGCTTCACCAACAGAGTATGGAGGGAAGTTGTAGTGGAACAGGAATGGATCAGTGGTCATACCGTGCAGGAAATCAACCATCTGTGCGTCACGTGCGCTACCCAGAGTCGTTGCAACGATCGCCTGAGTTTCACCACGGGTGAAGATTGCAGAACCATGAGCGGTATTCAGACAACCGGTTTCAATGGTCAGAGGACGTACGGTTTCGTTGTCACGACCGTCGATACGAGGCTGACCGTCGATAACACGCTGACGTACCACTTCGTACTTCAGTTCGCCAACCATGCCGGCGATATCGTCGGCGCTGTAGCCTTCTTCGCCTTCTGCTGCGGCCAGTTTTTCAACGGCTGCGGCTTTAACTTCGTCGATACGACCGTAACGAGCCAGCTTATCAGAGATGGTGTACGCTTCGCTGATGCCAGCAGCCGCTTCTGCTTTAACGGCGTTGTACAGCTCTTCGTCACGCGCTTCAGCCTGCCAATCCCACTGTTCAACTTTCAGCTCTTCAGCCCATTCGCTGATCGCTGTGATCGCAGACTGGAAACCTTTGTGTGCGAACAGTACCGCACCCAACATTTCGTCTTCGGTCAGTTCGTCAGCTTCAGATTCAACCATCAGAACTGCGTCTTTGGTACCTGCTACAACCATGTCCAGCAGAGAATCTTCCAGCTGGCTGTAAGTTGGGTTCAGGGTGTAGCCGTTGTCATCAGTGAAAGCAACACGTGCTGCACCGATAGGACCGTTAAACGGAATACCAGAAATGCTCAATGCCGCAGACGTTGCGATCATGGCACAGATGTCCGGATCAACGTCTTTTTCTGCTGCAACAACAGTCTGGATAACCTGAACTTCGTTCATGAAGCCGTTCGGGAACAGCGGACGAATCGGACGGTCGATCAGACGAGAAGTCAGAGTTTCTTTTTCAGAAGGACGACCTTCACGCTTCAGGTAACCACCAGGGATACGGCCAGCGGCGTACATTTTTTCCTGATAGTGAACAGACAGCGGGAAGAAGTCCTGACCCGGCTTAGTGCTTTTAGCCGCTACAACAGTAGCCAGCACCTGAGTTTTACCGATAGTAGCCAGTACAGCGCCGTCAGCCTGACGAGCGATACGGCCGGTTTCTAACGTGACGGTTTCGCCGCCGAATTCGAAGGTTTTGGTTAAAGCAACTGGTTTAGTGCTCATTCAAAATTTCCTTTAATAAAAAATATTCACCAGTTCCGACTGCCGGTGCTTCTAAGCATTAACCCTTCGGTACTTCGTTCTTTGGAACAAAGCGGAAAGGTGAATGGTTAGAAGCACCACCACTGATCGCCAAAATGATCAAATGGGGTTGGCACCACAGTTTTTCTTGAAACTGAAATTAATCCATCGTGAGAAATATTGATGCTATTGGCAAAGGGGTAAATCACAAGGATGTGATTTATTAGCCTTCAGGGACGAACTTGTAGCGCCCCGGCTGCCAATATCTCAATGTTTCAGCATTGAATCATTCAATAAAACAACACTAGCTAAAACAACAAAAGCCCCGGAGGGCTTTTGTTGTAAAGCGAGATCTTAGCGACGCAGACCCAGACGCTTGATCAGCTCTAAGTAACGGTTTGCATCTTTACGCTTCAGGTAGTCCAGCAGCTTACGACGCTGGTTAACCATACGGATCAGACCACGACGAGAGTGGTGATCTTTAGCGTGTGCTTTGAAGTGACCTTGCAGATCGTTGATGTTGAAGGTCAGCAGAGCAACTTGTACTTCAGGAGAACCAGTGTCGCCTTCAGCAGTTTTGTACTCGTTTACAATCTCAGCTTTCTTTTCAGCAGATAATGCCATCTGTATATACTCCAATGAATGTGCATTTAAAGACATCACCACCGTGCACATTAACAGTGGGATGCTGCCACTTATGTGGCGTATCCGTCGACACCTTTTGAGTGCCTCAAATCAGTCAGCTAACAGGCTTACCTGCAACAAACGCTGTGGTCGAATACCACCTCGTTCAATGCGGCCAATACCGATCAACTGCTTTCGCCCGGATTCAGCGGCCCATAATTGTACAGAAGGTGCTTCGGTTAAGCCAGTACTGACAGCCTGCCCTTGCAGGATCTTTTCGGCTTCGACACGACTCAGCTCAATAACCGGCCAACTATCCGGTAAAGCGGTTTCAGGCGGCAGCAATAATTTATCTAACTCCTCGGTTCCGCCCTCTTCTGCCAGGGTTTCCAGCTCCTCCAGCGTGATCATCTGGCCAGAGTGATACGGCCCGGAATGAGTACGATGCAGCATAGAGACATAAGCACCCGAGCCAATCTCATTACCGATGTCTTCCACCAGAGTACGAATATAGGTGCCTTTCGAGCAACGTACCGACAGATCAAGCTCATCAGAGCGTTGATCGTTCAACGTCAACTCATGAATCTGAATGGTACGGCGTTTTTTCTCAGCAATGGCCTGAGCTTCTTCCGCCGTCATACCGTTACGGGCCAGTTCGTATAAAGGTTTACCATCAAGCTTCAATGCGGAAAACATCGGTGGCACCTGAACCACATCACCACGAAAGTTTTTCAGCACCGCTTCGACCTGCGCGCCTGATAACTCAGGCACATCCGCGGTTTTGATCACTTCGCCTTCAGCATCACCAGTCGAACGAATTTCGCCCAGCTTGGCCGTGGTGTCATAACCCTTATCGGAGTCCAGTAATAACTGAGAAAACTTGGTTGCTTCACCCAGGCAAATCGGCAGAACACCACTGGCTTGTGGATCTAACGCTCCGGTATGACCGGCTTTTTGCGCCTGGAACAACCACTTCACTTTTTGCAAAACCTGATTTGAACTTAACCCCAGCGGTTTGTTCAACACCAGAATGCCGCTGACTGGGCGGCCTTTTTTCTTACGTCCCACGCTACTTATGACCTGCTAGCAATTAGTCTTCAGAATCATCACTCTGATGAGCATCATCTTCCTGGCGAGCCTTTTTAATCAGGCCAGTCAGATGATGACCACGCTCTAACGTTTCGTCATAGTGAAAACGTAACTGCGGCGTCACGCGAGTCGTCATGTTACGCGCCAGCTCAGAACGCAGGTAACCGGCAGCATCATTCAGGATACTTTCGGTTTGTTCACGGATTTGCTCATCCGTTTCACCTTTAGCACCCATCACGGTGAAGTAGATATCGGCATAACCTAAATCTTTAGCCACCTTCACTTGGTTTAACGTCACCATACCCAAACGTGGGTCTTTCATTTCAAACTGAATCATTTGTGCCAGATCACGCTGGATTTGCTCGCCCAGTCGTGATGTACGGCTGTAATCTTTTGGCATGTTTATTCTCTTTCAAAAGCAGCAAAGCCCAGTCTGAAAACAGACCGGGCTTTGAGTCGTGCGATTAAGCACTGATAGGCTTGGAAGCCGGTTTACAGTGTACGTGCAATTTCACGCACATCGAACACTTCGATCTGATCGCCAGGGCGAACATCCTGATAGTTCTTAACACCGATACCACATTCCATCGCCTGGCGAACTTCCTGTACGTCATCTTTAAAGCGACGCAGAGATTCAAGTTCACCTTCGTAGATCACTACGTTCTCACGCAGTACACGGATCTTCTTGTTACGGTAGATAGTACCGTCAACCACCATACAACCAGCAATCTGGCCAAATTTCGGTGAGTTGAACACGTCACGCACTTCCGCGATACCAACGATTTCTTCGCGCAGCTCAGGTGCCAGCAGGCCACCCATCGCTTGCTTAACGTCATCCAGCAGATCGTAGATCACGCTGTAGTAACGCATATCGACTTCGTTAGCTTCGACAACCTTCTTCGCAGCGTTATCCGCACGAACGTTGAAGCCAAACATTACTGCACCAGAAGCAACAGCCAGGGTTGCGTCAGTTTCAGTAATACCACCAACACCAGAAGATACGATGGTTACTTTCACTTCATCAGTTGCCAGTTTCTCCAGAGAAGCGGCAATGGCTTCCAGAGAACCACGAACGTCGGTCTTCAGAATGATGTTCAGGTTCGCCTGCTCACCTTCCTGCATGCCTGCAAACAGCGCATCCAGTTTGGCTTTCTGTTGACGCTGCTGAATTTGTTCTTTCAGCTTGGCTTCACGGAATTCAGCCACTTCACGTGCCTTCTTCTCGCTTTCAACAACCATGAATACGTCACCAGCGTCAGGCGTACCACCCAGACCCAGAATTTCTACCGGGATAGACGGGCCAGCTTCGTCCGTTGGCTTACCGTTCTCATCCAGCAGTGCACGGGCACGACCGTAATAAGTACCTGCCAGTACGATATCGCCTTTCTTCAGGGTACCGTTCTGAACCAGCAGCGTAGCAACCGGACCACGACCTTTATCCAGGCGTGACTCAACCACAACACCCTGACCCGGGCCGTCGAAGTGAGCTTTCAGCTCCAGCAGTTCTGCTTGCAGGATAACGGCTTCTAACAGCTCATCGATGCCCTGACCTGTGTGTGCAGATACCGGTACAAACGGTACATCACCACCCCAGTCTTCAGGGATTACGTCGCGAGCCGCCAGTTCGTTTTTAGCACGATCCGGATCCGCCGCTTCTTTATCCATCTTGTTGATTGCAACAACAATTGGAACACCCGCCGCTTTAGCGTGTTGTACCGCTTCTTCGGTCTGTGGCATCACACCATCGTCTGCTGCAACCACCAGAATGACAACGTCAGTCGACTGAGCACCACGAGCACGCATCGAAGTAAACGCCGCGTGTCCAGGGGTATCCAGGAAGGACACCATACCGTGGTCGGTATCTACGTGGTAAGCACCAATGTGCTGGGTAATACCACCGGCTTCGCCTGATACAACGCGTGATTTACGGATGTAATCCAGCAGCGAGGTTTTACCGTGGTCAACGTGACCCATTACGGTCACAACCGGCGCACGAGTCGTTTGCTCACCTTCGTAAGAAACCGATTCTGTTACCGCTTCTTCCAACTCATTGTCAGAGATCAGCTTAGAAACTTTGTGGCCCATTTCTTCAACCACCAGAGTGGCCGTGTCCTGATCCAGCGTTTGGTTGATGGTCGCCATCACACCCAGCTTCATCAGCTCTTTGATCACTTCACCAGCTTTAACCGCCAGCTTCTGTGCCAGTTCACCAACAGAAATCGCTTCTGGTAATTCAACTTCTTTAATTACCGGAGCAGTTGGTTTGCTGAAGCCGTGTTCGTTATTCGCATTCGCCGCCTGGTTTTGTTGACGACGCGCAGCGCCTTTCAGCTTAACCTTACCGCGACCTTTACGGGCACCGTTGCGATTTTGTTCGGAACCATCAACAAAACGCTTATCACGATCACCATCATTACGACGATCACCGCCTTTACCACGCTTACGACCGCTATCATCCTGACGAGCCTGAACCGCTTCTGCCTCTGCACGCTTCTGAGCAGCTTCATCTTCAGTTGGCTTCTGACGAACTTTAGCAACTGGCTTGCTTGGCTTAGCACGACGTTCGTCGTTCTGAGTCACTTTAACTTTTGGCTTAGCGGTCGCTTTTGGCTTAGCTTCTGCCTTTGGCTTCAGAGTCGCCGTTGGCTTCTTCTCTTCTACCTTCTTCGCAACAACGCGAGCGGTTGGCTTAGCGGTAGCAGTCGCTTTAGGCATCTGAGGCGCTTTGGGCGCTTCTTTCTTAACCTTAGGCTCCGGCTTTTTAGCAGCTTTCACTTCAGCGGCGGCTTTCTCAGCCTGAGCTTTATCTGCAGCCGCTTGCTCCGCATCGGCAGCAGCTTTTGCCTGAGCCGCTTGCGCTGAACGCTCAGCATCTTCTGCCGCCGCTTTTTCCGCTTCCGCTTTTGCTTCTAAACGGGCTTTTTCGGCCGCCAGCTCAGACTCATCGCGTTTTACATAGGTGCGCTTTTTACGCACCTCAACATTCACCTGCTTTTTACCGCCCGCACCTGCGCTCAGTGTCGTGGTTGCTTTACGCTTCAGAGTGATCTTTTTCGGCGCTTCCGCGGATTCACCGTGACTGGTCTTTAAAAAGGCCAGCAGTGTTTGCTTTTGTTCATCAGACACTGCATCAGCCGAAGCGGTTTGTGGCAAACCGGCTTCTTTCATTTGAGACAGCAGTCGATCAACGTCGGTATTAACCACGTCGGCGAGTTCTTTAACTGTTACATCTGCCATACGTTTCTCCTGTGCCGAGCGTTAATTAATCGTTAGCCTCAAACCAGGGCTTACGGGCCGTCATAATGAGTTCGGCCGCTTTCTCTTCGGTCATGTCTTCGATGTCCAGCAGGTCATCAATGGATTGCTCGGCGAGATCCTCCATCGTACAAATACCTTTACTGGCCAGCACCAATGCCAGGTGCTTATCCATACCGTCCATTGCCAGCAGATCTTCCGCCGGCTGTGCTGCTTCCAGCTGTTCTTCAGAAGCAATGGCCTGAGTCAGCAGCACGTCTTTGGCGCGATTACGCAGCTCGTTAACGACTTCTTCGTCCAGACCTTCAATCGCCAGCATTTCTTCCATTGGCACGTAGGCGATTTCTTCCAGAGAGGTGAAGCCTTCTTCTACCAACAGCAGGGCGAAGTCTTCATCAATATCCAGAGAATCCATAAAGGTGGTGATGTAAGCAGAGGCTTCTTCGTCCTGCTTCTCAGCGGCTTCCTGCTCGGTCATCACGTTGATTTCCCAGCCGGTCAGCTCAGACGCTAAGCGAACATTCTGACCACCACGACCAATGGCTTGCGCCAGGTTATCTTCCAGTACGGCAACATCCATGGAGTTGGTTTCTTCATCCATAATGATGGAAGCCACTTCCGCTGGTGCCATGGCATTGATAACCAGCTGTGCTGGGTTGTCATCCCACAACACAATATCAATGCGCTCATTACCGCCCAGTTCATTGGTCACTGCCTGAACACGCGCGCCGCGCATGCCCACACAAGCACCAACCGGGTCGATACGCTTATCGTTGGTTTTTACCGCAATTTTTGCACGAGAACCCGGATCACGGGCAGCACCCTTGATCTCAATCACTTCTTCAGCAATTTCAGGTACCTCGATACGGAACAGCTCCACCATCATGTCGGAAGTGGTACGGCTCAGCATCAGCTGTGGACCACGGTTTTCCGGGCGGATATCAAACAGAATGGCACGTACACGATCACCCATACGCAGGATCTCACGACCAATCAGCTGATCTTTTGGCATCAGGCCTTCCGCGTTGTTACCCAGATCAACAATGACGTTGTCACGGGTCACTTTTTTCACGGTTCCGCTGATCAGTTCACCAACACGGTCTTCGTATTGTTCAACAATCTGAGCACGCTCAGCTTCGCGTACTTTCTGAACAATGATCTGTTTTGCCGCCTGAGCTGCAATGCGACCAAAATCCGGGTTTTCAACCTGAGTTTCGTAGGTGTCACCCGGTTGCAGATTGGTATCAATCTCGTGGGCTTCTTCCAGCGTCAGTTCGTCACCCAAACCAGGTACAACATCGTTGCTGACAACTAACCAGCTGCGGAAAGTTTCGTAATCGCCGGTTCTGCGGTCGATATCTACGCGAATGGTGGCTTCTTCGTCTTCGTAACGCTTTTTAGCAGCTGCTGCCAGCGCAGACTCGATGGCTTCAAAAATAATTTCTTTTGAAACGCCTTTTTCGTTGGATACCGCTTCCGCGACCAGGAGAATTTCTTTGCTCATCTTCTAGCCTCGCTCTGTACCTTAGTCCTTGAATTGTGGAACAACATTCGCCTTCTCAATCAGCTCAATCGGCAGTAGATATTCGTGGCCGTCGACAAACAGCACAATATCTTCCTGCTCAACACCAATCAGTTGGCCCTTAAATTTACGACGCCCGTCAAACGGCATGCGTAAGCGCAATTCAATAATATGATTGGCGTAACGCTGAAACTGTTCGAGGGTGAACAATGGTCGATCCATTCCCGGTGATGACACTTCTAGGGTGTAATCCTGAGAAATCGGATCTTCTACGTCCAGCACACTGCTGAGCTGGCGGCTGACCGCAGCACAGTGATCCACTGTGATGCCGTCATCATGATCAATAAAAATACGCAGCAGGGTATGTTTACCCTGAGCAGAGTATTCCAGCCCCCAGAAGATGAACCCCATGGATTCAACAATGGGTGCCAGCATTTCGGTTAACTGAGTGTCTTTAGCCAAACAATCACCTATGTAAACGTTATTCCGCCGCTTAATTGCCGGAATACAAACAAAAACTGGGCATCAATGCCCAGTCCATAAAAGCCAGGTCACAAACGTTTCGATCAACTGATCACGTTCGACCCGACGAGAACTTACCGTTTCACACTCGTATTTTGCCGCGATCTGGCGCCAAAAACCTGAGCATCAAGTACGAAAAAGCCCCTGACGTGAGGGGCTTTTAGGCAAGTATCTGTAAAAAGCACGCGCATTATAGGTGCTTCAAACAGAAAAAGCGAACTCTGTTCGCCTTTTCTCACTTCGCCTTAAATAAGGCAAATTAGGTTGGTGCGGATAGCGAGACTTGAACTCGCACGAGCATAGCTCACCACCCCCTCAAGATGGCGTGTCTACCAATTCCACCATATCCGCACTGCAATCATCGGAGCTTATTGATCAGCCTGATCAACAACGGGCTCGTCAGATACGGATGCATCTAATTCTGAACCATCCAGAACCGGCGCATCAGAAATCGGCGCGTATTCTTCCACAACCGGGGTATCATTCTCAAGCTTTTCGATCACTTCCTGGCTAGGAATACCCAAATCAGTGGCACCAACCGCTTTTTGCTTAGCAACAACGGCCAAACCCAGACTGGTGATAAAGAACAGGGTTGCCAGAATTGCCGTTGAACGACTCAGGAAGTTACCAGAACCCTGACTACCAAATACTGTTTGTGAGGCACCGCTACCAAACGATGCACCCGCATCCGCACCTTTACCCTGTTGCATCATCACAAAGCCAATAATGCCTAACGCAAACAGAATGTGAGCGATTAAAATAATTTGTTCCATATTCAACCTATGAACGACAGATTCCTAAAAACTCTTCAGCCGTCAGCGATGCACCGCCAATCAGACCACCATCAATATCCGCCTGAGCAAATAACTCCGCGGCATTTGCAGCTTTAACACTGCCACCGTATAAAACCCGGGTTTCATCCGCTACTTTCTGACTGACACCAGCCAGCAATGAACGAATAAAAGCATGCATCTGTTGAGCTTGCTCTGGTGTTGCCGTTTCACCAGTGCCAATCGCCCAAACGGGTTCGTAGGCGATTACAACCTGCGACCACTGCGGCTCAGTCAACTGGTGCAACAACGCCGAGAGTTGCTGCTTAACGATCAGTTCAGCATAACCAGACTGGCGCTGATCAAGCGTTTCACCGACACACACAACCGCCGTCATACCGGCAGCCAGTACACGCTCGGTTTTTGCCAATACAGCAGCATCAGTCTCATGGAACAAGCTGCGACGTTCTGAATGACCAATTAATACCATGCCACAGCCGATATCCTGCAGCATGCCAACTGAAACCTCGCCGGTATAGGCGCCTGCTTCAGCCGTTGAACAATTCTGTGCACCAAACTGAATAGCCGAATCCGCCAACGTATCGGCAGCTAATGACAGATACGGGAACGGAGGAAAGACGGCAACATCACAATGCTGTACATCAGCAGCCAAGATATCGGATAACAAAGCTTTCGCCATGTCAGTGGAAGCATTCATCTTCCAGTTTCCGGCGACTAACAATCGACGCATGAGACTTCTCAAAATTCAAAGAGCGCAGATACTATCTAAGAAGGGAGAATGAAACAAGAGAAGCGGCCGAAACAGCGACTCCTGATTCATTTATAGAAGCCTGACCGGCGACTAAGAGAGTGCTTTTTCTACTACATCCGCCAGTTGCTGCGTTAACTCCGCGACCAGTGATGCATTTTCACCTTCCACCATCACGCGAACAACCGGCTCCGTACCCGATGGACGCAACAATACACGACCACGACCAGCCAATGTTGCTTCCACATCCGACACAGCGGCTTGTACCGTTTCATCAGCATTCACATCAATGTCTTTATTACGGCGCACATTAATCATGGTTTGCGGACATTTCACCATACCACGCTTCAGCTCATGTAATGGCTGCCCGAAGTCCTGCAACGCCATCATCACCTGCAAAGCCGACACAATGCCATCACCAGTGGAGGTGGAGTCAAGACATAACAAATGCCCGGATGATTCACCACCAAAACGCCAACCATGCTCTTTCAATTGCTGCATCACATAGCGGTCGCCAACCTTCGCCCGTGAAAAACCAATGCCTTTTTCCTTCAAGGCCAATTCCAGCCCTAGGTTTGACATCAGCGTGCCGACAACGCCACCACCTAAACGACCACGCTGCTGAGCGTGAATGGCCATAATAAATAACAGCTCATCACCATCAACGACATCGCCGTTTTTATCCACCATGGCAACACGGTCACCATCGCCATCAAATGCGATACCCAGGTCAGCACGCGTCTCGATCACTTTTTTCTGCAGCGCTTTTGGTGACGTAGAGCCAACGTCTTTATTGATGTTTAAGCCATCCGGTTCAGCACCAATAACCACCACTTCAGCGCCCAACTCACGGAATACGGCAGGGGCAATCTGATAGGTAGCGCCATGGGCACAATCCAACACAATGCGCAGCCCTTTTAAGCGCAAGCGTCGCACGGTACTTTTACAGAACTCAATATAGCGGCCCGCCGCATCACCAATCCGGAATGCCTTACCCAACTGATCTGAAGATACCGTTGTCATTGGCAAGTCGAGGTGAGCTTCGATTGCCTGCTCAATTTCGTCATCCAGCTTGGTACCCTGACCAGAGAAAAACTTAATACCATTATCATGGTAAGGGTTATGCGACGCACTGATCACAATGCCAGCATCGGCATAAAAGGTACGGGTCAGATAAGCAATGCCCGGCGTTGGCATCGGGCCCAATAAACCACTGTCCACGCCTGCCGCTGACAAACCGGCCTCCAGCGCAGACTCAAACATATAACCTGAAATACGCGTGTCTTTACCAATCAGAATGGTTTTTTTGCCTTGCTCGGCAAACACTTTACCGGCTGCCCAACCAAGCTTCATCACAAATTCTGGGGTAATCGGGAACTGACCGACCTCACCACGAATACCATCGGTTCCGAAATATTTTCTCGACATCCGTCTTCCTTCTTTATTTTTTAAACCGCTATTTTTCAACCCGCTGCTAAACAGGCATTAACGACCGCCAATGCTTCAGCCGTTGCTTTTACATCATGTACACGCAAAATTCGCGCGCCTTTCATCGCACTGATCACCGCCCCGGAAACACTGCCGGATACACGCTGATCCGCTTGTTCACAACCGGTTGCGGTACCAATCATACGCTTTCGCGACAATCCCACCAGCAAAGGTAAACCCAGCGATTCGAGTGCATCCAGACGATTTAACAGCTGAAAATTATGCTCATAGGTTTTACCAAAGCCAAAACCCGGATCCAGCAAAATAGAGTTTCTCTGAATACCGGCGTTTTCGCACGCTTGGATACGATCAGCAAGGAAGCTTTTCACATCCTCAACCACATCATCATAATCTGGATCATTCTGCATGGTTTTCGGATCACCCTGCATATGCATCAGGCACACAGGCAATCCGGATTCAGCCGCTGCCTGCAATGCCCCGTCGCGTTGCAGCGCACGTACGTCATTAATTAAATGCGCTCCCGCCGTACTAGCCTGTCGAATGACTTCTGCGGTACTGGTGTCCACCGAGATCACGACATCCAGCTCAGTTGCGATGGCCTCCACCACCGGAATCACACGATCCAGCTCTTGTTGCAGAGTCACCGGTTCCGCACCCGGGCGAGTTGATTCACCACCAATATCAATAATGGCGGCACCGTCCCGCATCATTTGCTCAGCCTTCCTTAACGCCGCATCTAACGAATTAAAACGACCGCCATCCGAAAAGGAATCCGGAGTCACATTCAGAATGCCCATCACCTGGGCTTGAGATAAATCCAGCGAACGCTGGCCGCATTGTAAAATCAAGCTATTCACTTCCGCTTGTAAATTAACGATCTGACTATGATGTGCTTTTCGAAGCAGCGACAGGATGTCGCGGTAGCTCGGCAGGGCCATGGATGGCCCTTCGGAGCGGCGTGAGAAAAACACATCATAGTTGTGATCGTGTGCAACACATAACAAAAAAGGCGGCCAAGCCGCCTTTTTATAAGTGATGATGAGAATCAGGTATTTTGCTCACCTGCCGCATCACCAACAGAGTCATCACCATCGTCTTTTGCCATATCGTGGCTTTCTGCCGCCGGCGCCGCTGGCCCTGAACCATTATTATCCCAGGACTTAGGTGGGCGTGGCTTTTTCCCCGCCATAATGTCGTCGATCTGATCGGTATCAATGGTTTCATACTCCATCAATGCGTCTTTCATCAACTCCAGTTTATCGCGATTGTCTTCCAGAATCTGAGTGGCACGATCGTAACAACGATCCAAAAGATCTTTCACTTCGGCATCAATGGTACGGGCGGTTTCGTCCGACAGGTGGGACAACTGACCACCACCAGAACTGCCAAGGTAGCTTTGCTGCTCTTCTTCAGAATACAACTGCGCACCTAACTTATCGGATAAACCCCATTTAGTAACGTAGTTACGGGCGTATTTGGTGGCACGCTCGATATCGTTCGATGCCCCGGTTGTGACACCGTCTTTGCCCAACGTCATCTCTTCAGCGATACGACCGCCGTACAGCGAGCAAATATTACTTTCAATACCACGCTTACTAATGGAGTGACGATCTTCTTCCGGCAAGAACATAGTCACACCCAGTGCACGGCCACGCGGAATAATAGACACTTTATAAACCGGGTCGTGCTCTGGAACGATACGACCAACAATCGCATGACCAGCTTCGTGGTAAGCGGTGTTGGTTTTTTCTGCTTCCGACATCACCATGGTCTTACGTTCGGCACCCATCAGGATCTTATCCTTGGCTTTCTCGAACTCTTCCATGGTGACCAGATTGCGGTTGGCACGCGCTGCAAACAAAGAGGCTTCGTTCACCAGATTAGCCAGGTCGGCACCGGAGAAACCCGGTGTACCACGGGCGATCAGTGATGCATTCACATCATCTGCCAGTGGCACTTTTTTCATATGAACTTGCAGAATTTGCTCACGACCACGAATATCCGGCAGGCCTACCGTTACCTGACGGTCAAAACGACCCGGACGTAATAACGCAGGATCTAATACGTCTGGGCGGTTAGTTGCGGCAATCACAATAATGCCGTCATTACCTTCAAAGCCATCCATCTCGACCAGCAGCTGGTTCAAGGTTTGTTCACGTTCATCATTACCGCCACCAATGCCAACACCACGAGAACGACCAACGGCATCAATTTCGTCGATAAAAATAATACAAGGTGCTTGTTTTTTGGCTTGCTCGAACATGTCACGCACACGGGATGCACCAACACCCACAAACATTTCAACAAAGTCAGAACCGGAAATAGAGAAAAAAGGTACTCGTGCTTCACCGGCAATGGCTTTAGCTAACAGAGTTTTACCCGTACCCGGCTGACCCACCATCAGAACACCACGGGGGATATTGCCGCCCAGGCGCTGATATTTGCCCGGGTCACTCAGAAAGTCGACCAGCTCTTTTACGTCTTCTTTGGCTTCATCGCAGCCTGCAACGTCCTCAAAGGTCGTCTTAATCTGATCTTCACTCAGCAACTTGGCTTTACTTTTGCCAAATGCCATCGGGCCACCCTTACCGCCAGCGCCACCCTGCATTTGACGCATAAACAGCATGAAGACGGCGATAATGATCAGAATCGGCAAAGAAGCTAACAATAACTGCGCAAAGAACCCCTGCTTTTCAGGTTTCTCACCGACCACCTCAACACGATGATCCAGCAGTGTATCAATCAACTTTTCATCATAGGTTGGCAATACAGACTCAAAGGTTTCACCAGAGGTGGTGCGCCCTGTGATGCTCTGACCTGAGATCGTCACTTTCTCGACCTGACCATTCTGAACCGCGGTCATAAACTGAGAATAAGAATATTCCTGGCCACGACCCACGTTCTGAAAGTTGTTAAACACCATCATCAGAACAGCGGCGATAACGGCCCACAATACGAAATTTTTTGCCATGAGTGGCATACCTCTTAACTCAGCAGAACCACGTGTTCCTTACTTTCTGTACGCAGATCTGAGTGTGTTGAATTTTGATCCTGTTCCTAGCTTAGCAAGCAATTACTAAGCACGAAAACCTTTGCCAACGATATAAACTTCCCGGGAACGCGCCCGCGAGGCTTTAGGCTTGCGAATCAGCACCTTACTGAAGGACTGACGCACGTCGGCCAGGTATTCATCAAATCCTTCGCCCTGAAACACCTTGGCGACAAAGTTGCCATTAGCTTTCAGAGTCTGACGCGCCATATCCAGCGCCAGTTCAACCAGATACATGGCACCTGGCTGATCGATAGAAGACATACCAGACATATTGGGGGCCATATCTGAAATTACAAGGTCTACCGGACGACCATCAACCACGGCCATGATTTCTTCAAAAACAGAGTCTTCAGTGAAGTCCCCCTGAATAAAGGTGACATCAGCAATATTGTCCATCGGCAGGATATCGGAAGCGATCACCACACCGTTACCATTCAGCTTGTTTGCCACCACCTGCGACCAGCCACCCGGAGCTGAGCCCAGATCCAGCACCGTACTGCCCGGCTTTAATAACTGGTCTTTCTCATCCAGCTCCAGCAGTTTGTAACTGGCGCGGGTTCGATAGCCATCCTGCTGTGCCATCTGCACATACATATCGTCTACATGTTCTTTCAGCCAGTTAGCACTGGTTTTTGAACGCGTCGAACGTGACATAGGGGGTTTTACTCCAAGGTCAGGTATACTAAGCGTTAATCACGCCTTATTTTGGTTTAAATAAGGCGATTCTAACATCGCACTGAAACAGAAGCTTTATGGCATTATCAAACGAACAGAAAAAAGCATACCGCTCTATTGGTCATAACCTGAACCCGGTTGTCACCGTGGCTGGCAATGGCATCACCGAAGGCGTGATGGAAGAGCTGAACCGCGCTCTAGACGATCACGAGCTGATTAAAGTCAAAATCGCCGTGGCCGACCGCGAAGTGAAACACGCGGTGATTGCTGAACTGGTCAAGCTGAGTGGTGCTGAACTGGTGCAGCAAATTGGTAAGGTTGCGTTATTGCTGCGTAAGAATCCAAAGGCGAATCCTAAACTGTCTAATCTTCAGCGACCATAATGGCTCGCTGATCATCTAGCTCGCCTTTAACCTTGCTCATTTCTGGAACCTTGCTCATTTCTGGCTTCATGGTTAGTAAAAATCACCTTACCCGGAGCCAGCAATACCCAAATCAGCCCTAAGACGGCTAATGCATGCAATAACATCATTTGCAGTTTCCACCAAGGCATCAAGGCAAAATACATCAGCGACATCAATAGCATAATCAAGATCAACTGTTGCGGCAGTTGCCGCCAGTTAAATGCTTTTTGTACCAACACCATGAGCAGCATCAGAGCACCACAGACGGCTCCGATTCCAACACTTGCGTGCACAACATCTATTCCGTGATGTGGAAAATACCCCTTTTGCTCCAGCACAGGCCTCACAATATAGGCACAAGACCAGATAATTCCGAGCCATAGCGTTCTGAACAGCATTAAATATTGTCGTAACATAACCCATCCTGAAAATTGCAAGACAGAAACCCCAGCATATACCAATTCAGCGGTTGGAAGGCTGAGCCGTTCCGGTGATAATGGGTCAAAATTTGGCTTGCCACCATAGTTATATGACAATCATGTGGCGTTCATAATAAAAGTTTTAACAAAGGTTTCATCAGATATGTCGAATGTTGTTATCTCCGGCACCGGGCTGTTTGTCCCACCACACGTGATCACCAATGAAGAGCTGGTTAACGCTTTTAACCAATACGTCGACAACTTTAATGCACAAAATGCTGCATCGATCGAAGCTGGAGAAACAGAAGCCTTGTCTCACTCCAGTCCGGAATTTATTGAGAAGGCATCCGGTATTAAGTCGCGCTACGCCATGTATAAAGATGGCATCGTTGATCCAGAAATCATGCACCCGGTTTTTCCAATGACTCAGGAAGGCCAGACACCTGAAATTGTGAGCATGGGCATCGCTGCCGCCAAAGGCGCCATGGAACAAGCTGGCAAAACCGCCGCAGACATCGATATGGTCATTGTTTCAAGCACCTTCCGTCAGCGCGACTACCCGGGCATGTCGGTTGAAATTCAGCGCGACCTGGGCATCAAAGGCTTTGCTTACGATATGGGTATTGCTTGCTCATCCGCCACATTCGGCATGATCAACGCATTCACCGCTTTGAAAGCAGGCACAGCAAAGTGTGTGTTGTTTGTTAATCCGGAATTCACGACACCGGGCCTGGATTTTAAAGACCGCGACAGCCACTTTATCTTTGGTGATGTGGCCACGGCGGCCATCATGGAACTGGAAGAAAATGCAAACCCGGAACATGCTTTCCGGGTTCTTAATACCAAGCAATTTACCGAGTTCTCCGATAACATCCGTACCGATGCGTCGTATGCAGACTATTGTTTCGACAATCTACCAGCCAATCGATACGCATTTAAACAGCGCGGCCGAAAAGTCTTCAAAGAACTGTTACCACTGGTGACCAACTTCATTGGTGAGCAACTGGAAGAAAATCAGATTAATGCCGAAGATATGAAACGTATGTGGTTGCATCAGGCTAACATCAACATGAACAATTTTGCCGTGAAAAAACTGTTGGGACGTATGCCGACCGCAGACGAAGCACCGGTTGTACTGGATGAATTTGCCAATACTGCGTCTTCAGGTTCTGTCATTGCTTTCCACAAATACAAAGACGATTTCCAGAGTGGTGATCGTGGCCTGATCTGCTCATTTGGCGCAGGCTATTCGATTGGTTCACTACTGGTTGAAAAAGTCTGATTCTGACATCTCACTGGAATCACCCTGATGTTTGAATCAAGGTGATTCCTCGCCACACTCCTGCCGTCTGCTTTATTTGTTCCTTTTTTTCAAAAAACCTTCATTAGCTAATTTGATTCCTCTGTGTCAGTGTTGCTCTCAATCTGTTTTATCGATGATGAGGAACACCCGATGTCTCAACCTAACTCCTTCGAGCGCGACCAATTATTAGCTTGTGGCCATGGAGAAATGTTTGGCGAAGGCAATGCCCGCCTACCATTACCTAACATGTTAATGATGGATCGTATTGTTCATATCAGCTCTGAAGGTGGTGCTTATGGCAAAGGAGAAATTGTTGCCGAATTGGATATCGACCCATCCCTGTGGTTCTTCGACTGTCACTTCGAAGGTGATCCGGTAATGCCGGGCTGCCTAGGACTGGACGCTATGTGGCAACTGGTTGGTTTCTTCCTTGGCTGGCGCGGCAATCCGGGTCGTGGTCGTGCGCTGGGCTGTGGTGAAGTGAAATTTCGTGGTCAGGTACTGCCTACCGCTGAAAAAGTGACCTACCGTATCGACGTGAAGCGTGTAATGGAACAAAAACTGGTGATGGGTATTGCCGATGCCCGCATGGAAGTGGATGGCCGCGAGATTTACCAGGCAAAAGATTTGCGTGTTGGTTTATTTACCTCAACCGCGGATTTCTGAGCGACAATAAAAAAGCCGCAATAAAAAAGGCGCATTTCGATGAAATGCGCCAAACTCATATCAAAGCAGGTATCAGTTGAATACCGCCCTGACATCAGGGAAGGTAAGAAACCACCTGTTATGCAGCAACTCAAACTGCATCAGGTATTACAGATCCTTGATCTGTTTAACAGTGGTCTTGGTATCACGTACCGCATTAGCAATCATGCGGAAGTTCACCAGAGACGCTTCATACGCGTTCAGTCCTGGTAAAATAGCACCGGCCGTTGCATCGGAAACAACCTGCACTTCAAAACCCTGCTCCATCAGCTCACGCAGGTGAGATTCAGTACACAGGTTAGAAGACATACCCGCCAGAATCACCTTATCAATATTGCGCTTACGCAGCTGTAGCACCAGATCGTTAGTTTCTGGGCCATAAACCTTATGAGGGTTGGTTACGATGGTTTTGCCGTCGTTAATCAGTGGTTTATAACGCTCCAGCCAGTCAGCACCCGATTTGGTAAAACCCGCTAACGACAGTGGATCTTTACGATCAAACATCTTGATGCTGTGCATTAACACTTCCAGAGAACCTTCATGCTCCCATTCGTGATCATGTGGATAGTAATAGTGAGGTGAAACAAAGACTGGCACCCCCTCGGCTTTTGCCGCTTTCATCAGGCTTTCGATGTTTTCAACCGTGTTATTCTCGGTCACGCTTTTACCAACCACACCCCAAGTCACACCATCCGGACTCAGAAAGTCATTTTGTGGGTCAGTAATCACCACCGCCGTATTGCCCTTGCTGAACTCAACACCCGGATCTGGCAGACCATCCGCTACGGCATTACCGGCAACGGCAGCAACCATCCCCAGAGACAAGCATAATTTTTTGATAGAAAACTTCATGGGTTAAACCTCGCTATGAATAGTTCTGTACTACGAGGTTAATTATCGTCACCAGCATGAAACTTTCAGTGCTTAAAAGTCTCAAATAAATGCTTCAGAGTCTTTTATAGGAATAAAATGGATATCCTGAGTTCAATATTGCGTCACATTCACTTGCGTGGCAGCGTTTACTTTAACTCCTGCTTCTGCTCACCCTGGGGGCTGGATATTGATCGAGACCAGCGCGCTTCATTTCATATCATAGAGCGAGGGCAATGCTGGCTGCAGCTGAATGACGAGGATCCTGTTCCTTTGGTTACCGGGGATATTGTGATTCTTCCACACGGCAGCAAGCATCAGATCTTTGACCAACGCAGCAGTACGCTCATCCCTGGAGCCACAGCGGTAGAACAAATTATCAGCGGCAACAACCCGTTCTCTGGCGAGCATGAGCATTTTAATATTGTGTGTGGTTACTTTGAATACGATCGCAATATTCAAAACCAGTTTATTGATTCGCTGCCCGAAGTTATTCACATCACTCAGCAGCAACGACTGCAGTTTCGTTTTTTACACAGCGCACTGGAAATGATTGCCACTGAAAGCGCGTCACAAAAACCCGGCAGCGAACTGTTAAAAGACAAAATCACCGAGTTATTATTTATTCAGGTAATGCGCACCTTTATTCAGCTCAACCCGCAAAAAAATAACTTTATCGCGGCATTGAACGATCGGCACATATCCGTTGCGCTGGGATTAATGCACACACAACCAGAAACTCACTGGACGCTACATGAGTTGGCAAAACATTCTGGCATGTCACGCTCCCGGTTTGCCCAGCACTTTCATGACCTGGTCGGAACTACCGCTATGCGTTATCTGTTGTCTTGCCGTATGCAACGAGCGAAACAATACATTGAAGAAACCAGTACTCCGGTTAACAACCTGGCAGAACTGGTTGGGTATTCATCAGACAGCGCCTTTAAAAAAGCATTTAAACAATTTTTTGGCCACACACCGGCACACTTCAGGAAACAAACGGCATCAAAGCCCCCTGAACTCACCTCATAAGTGCAACAGACCATACAATGGCCACTTCGACTGAGCTTTTAGCTAAAACCATAGTCTTATTGCATCAGTCGGATTAAAATCGCCGCGCTCAATAAGCAGAGGCGAATATGGCACAAATCATTCAAACTGAAATGACCGAACTGGTTACTCCGGATCTGGCAAATTTTTCCGGAAAAATGCATGGCGGTGAACTGCTCAAACTGCTCGATAAAGTGGCTTACACCTGTGCTATGCGTTACGCCGGCCACTACGCCGTCACCCTGTCGGTTGATAACGTTTTCTTTAAAGAGCCAATTTATATTGGTGAACTGGTTACTTGCCTGGCAACCATTAATTACACCGGCCGCACGTCAATGGAAATTGGTATTAAAGTGATTTCCGAAAACATACAAGAAAAAACAGTGCGTCATACACATACCTGTTATTTCACCATGGTGGCGATGGGAGAAAACAACAGACCGACACCTGTACCGCAGCTGGAGCTAACCGATGAAGTTCAACAGCGCCGCTGGAATAAGGCATTAAAACGCCGCCAGGCACGCTTCAAGCTGCAGGAAATGATGAAACAAATTGAACAAGAAGACAGCGACGAAGATCTGCAGGACCTACCGGCTATTGCCTGCCCTTAGCAAAAACACAGGCCTACACAGATACACCCGGAGCAACCTTCAAGGCGCTCCGGTACGTTCTGGCTTACATACACATAATAATGCAACAGCAGAACAGCCAAGCATCACAACAGCGACCGGCCCAAGTGTTCCATCATGCAATATTGACCAAACAACTCCCACAGCAGCACCCATGGCGAACTCAGTGACACCAATGACAGCCGTCGCCGTGCCGGAACGGTGCGGAAAAAAATTCAGAGCCGCGGAGGTTCCGTTCGCTGCAATCAAGCCTAAAGCGCCAACAAACACCATATTCAGAAAAACGACCCAATACAGCTCTGCTGTCATTAAAGCCGCAACCAGTAGACCACAACCAGCCATAAACTGGATTAACAAACCAACCTGCAGAATACTCACAGCATGAAAGCGCTCTAACGCCAGGATGTTAATGCGATTCATCAACATCATCACGATAATATTGGCACCAAATAAAAATGGAAATTGCCTTTCCGTTGCACCATAAAGTTCCATATAGACAAACGGAGCAGCAGTAATAAAGGCAAACATACCGCTAAAAGCAAAAGCCACTGCACCGACAAATCCAAATGCCTGGCGGTGACTTAATACTTCCCAATAACCCAACAACACGCCACGTATTCCCGTCGATGTACGCTCCGTCGACTTTACACTATGGGTTTCCGGTAGCTTACGGATAACCAGAATCATCACCAGCACAGCATAGACAGCCAAAGCAGTGAAAATGCTTTGCCATCCGAAATAATAAACCACCTGGGAACCCAACAAAGGTGCCAGCAAAGGAGCACTCATCATTACCATGGCGACCATAGACATTACTTTGGCGGCTTCATCACCAGAGAATAAATCCCGGATCATGGCTGAAGAATTTACAATCGCTATACCGCCACCAATCGCTTGTACGACACGCATAACCAACAACCATTGCAGGCTGTCTGCGAAGCTGAGTAGCAAGCTCGTAAGTGCAAAAATGATTAATCCGGCAAAAATGACCGGCTTTCGCCCAAAGCGATCCGACATTGGCCCGCCAACCAATTGTCCGATCGCATAACCGATTAAAAATGCACTGATGCTCAGCTCAACCTGATGAATATCGACACGCAAATCCCCCGCCATGACTTTCATCGCCGGCAAGTACATATCAATGGCTAAAGGCGCAACAGCCGTCAGCATCGCAAGCAAAACAGCCAATAACTTTGCTGTAGGTTGTTTTGCTGTAGGTTGTTGAGTCGCTGACATCATTTTCCTATGCATTAAATTTAAGATTGAAATAACAACGGCTTTCGCCAGCCGAAAAAAATCCCGTTATACCTAAAGGCATAACGGGATTTTTATGTCGCGGGACAGGTATCAATTACAGATGTTTTACCTGATCGATCTCGTATTCAACGGCGCCGGCAGGAACCTGAACCACAGCCACATCACCTTCTTCTTTACCAATTAACGCACGCGCAATCGGTGAAGACACAGAGATTTTGTTCTGCTTAATATCCGCTTCATCATCACCCACAATCTGGTAGGTCACTTCTTCATCGGTATCCAGGTTGATCAGGCTCACAGTGGTACCAAACAATACTTTGCCCGAGTGCGGGATATTTTTAATGTCGATAACCTGTGAATTTGACAGCTTACCTTCAATATCCTGAATACGGCCTTCAATAAAACCCTGCTGTTCACGCGCAGCGTGATATTCAGCGTTTTCTTTCAGGTCACCATGCTCACGCGCCTCTGCGATATCCGCAATCACCTTAGGGCGAGCAACCGTTTTTAATTCGGTTAACTCTGCTTGCAAAGCCGCTTCACCTTCAACGGTCATCGGGTACTTTTGCATTGTTTTCTCCTTGCAACGCGACTATTTAATAGTCGCGTGTAACTCTTGTAAACGATGAACGTCTTTCAGACCTTCAGAGCGCAGACCTTCAACAACGGCTTCTGCACCCGCCAATGTGGTGGTGTAATAAACCTTATGCTGCAGCGCACTGCGACGAATATCAGCAGAATCCGCAATGGCCTGAGCACCTTCAGTAGTGTTCACGATCAACGCGATTTCATCGTTCTTAATCATATCAACGATATGTGGACGACCTTCAGTCACTTTGTTCACACGCTCAACTTCGATACCGGAGTCTTGCAGTAACTGACAGGTTCCCGAAGTTGAAACCAGCTTAAAGCCACATTCAACCAGACCTTTGGCCACTTCAACCACACCTTCTTTATCGGCATCACGCACCGAAACAAAAGCAGTGCCAGAATCCGGAATCTGCGCACTGGCACCCAGCTGAGCTTTAAAGAAAGCTTCGCCGAAGGTTTTACCTGCGCCCATCACTTCACCGGTAGACTTCATTTCAGGGCCTAAGATCGGATCAACACCCTGGAACTTGTTGAACGGGAAGACCGCTTCTTTCACCGAATAATACGGTGGAATAATTTCGGCGGTGAAGCCCAATTCAGCCAGTGTTTTACCGGACATTACCTTAGCCGCAATCGCCGCCAGAGAGGTACCGATACACTTAGATACGAATGGAACCGTACGGGATGCGCGAGGGTTCACCTCGATCACGTAAATTTCACCATCCTGCCATGCCAGCTGAGTATTCATTAAGCCAACAACGCCCAGTTCCAGCGCCATTTTCTTAACCTGCTCACGCATCTCGTTCTGAACATCTTCAGGCAAGCTGTACGGAGGCAGAGAACAGGCCGAGTCACCGGAATGAATACCGGCTTGTTCGATGTGCTGCATGATCGCGCCGATCACCACTTGTTCGCCGTCACAGACTGCGTCGATGTCCACTTCAACCGCACGGTTCAGGAAGTAGTCCAGCAGTACCGGAGAATCGTTAGAAACCTGTACCGCTTCACGCATGTAGCGACGCAGGGATTCTTCGTTGTTAACGATTTCCATCGCACGACCACCCAATACATAGGAAGGACGTACCACCAGCGGGTAACCAATTTCGTTGGCCTTGATGACGGCTTCTTCAGCCGAGGTTACGGTCGCGTTAACCGGCTGCTTCAGACCCAGACGCTGGATCATTTGTTGGAAGCGCTCACGGTCTTCCGCACGGTCGATGGCTTCTGGCGAGGTACCAATAATGGGGACACCAGCGGCTTCTAATTCATTCGCCAGCTTCAGTGGCGTTTGACCACCGTACTGAACGATCACACCTTTTGGCTGCTCTTTGTCACAAATCTCTAATACATCTTCCAGTGTCAGAGGCTCAAAGAACAGACGGTCGGAGGTATCGTAGTCGGTCGAAACGGTTTCAGGGTTACAGTTCACCATAATGGCTTCGTAACCTTCTTCTTTCGCCGCCAGTGCTGCGTGTACACAGCAGTAATCGAACTCAATACCCTGGCCAATACGGTTAGGACCACCACCCAGAACGATGATTTTTTCACGATCGGTTGGGTTCGCTTCACACTCTTCTTCGTACGTGGAGTACATGTACGCAGTGTCGGTGGCAAATTCGGCGGCACAGGTATCAACACGCTTGTAGACTGGACGAATATTCAGCTTCTGACGGTGCTTACGGAACGCTTTTTCAGACACACCCAGCAATTCAGCCAGACGCGCATCGGAGAAACCTTTACGCTTCAGACGGAAAATCGCGTCAGCATCCAGTGCACTCAGGCTGCTTTCAGCGACATTGGCTTCGTCTTTAATGATGTCTTCGATCTGTACCAGGAACCATGGATCAATACCGGAGTATTGGTAAATCTCGTCCACACTCAGGCCAATACGGAACGCATCACCCACGTACCAGATGCGATCCGCTCCTGGGGTGTTCAGTTCGGCAATGATCTTCTCACGCGAACCTTCGGCTTGCAGATCCACTTTCGGATCGAAACCCGTCGCGCCAACTTCTAAGCCACGCAGCGCTTTCTGCATGGATTCCTGTTGCGTACGACCAATGGCCATCACCTCACCCACAGACTTCATTTGTGTGGTCAGACGACCATCCGCTTGTGGGAATTTTTCGAAGGTGAAACGAGGAATCTTAGTAACAACATAATCGATGGATGGCTCGAAAGAAGCCGGAGTCGCACCACCGGTGATGTCGTTTTGCAATTCGTCCAGGGTGTAACCAATCGCCAGCTTGGCGGCTACTTTCGCAATCGGGAAACCGGTGGCTTTAGAAGCCAGTGCCGAAGAACGAGATACACGAGGGTTCATCTCGATCACAACCATACGGCCGGTTTTTGGATCCAGGCCAAACTGAACGTTAGAACCACCGGTTTCTACGCCGATTTCACGCAGTACAGCCAAAGAGGCATCACGCATGATTTGGTATTCTTTATCGGTCAGAGTCTGAGCTGGCGCCACTGTGATGGAGTCACCCGTGTGAACACCCATGGCGTCAAAGTTTTCGATCGAACAGATGATGATGCAGTTGTCGTTCTTATCACGAACCACTTCCATCTCGTATTCTTTCCAGCCGATCAGGGATTCGTCGATCAGCAGCTCGCTGGTTGGCGACAGGTCCAGGCCACGAGTACAGATTTCTTCGAACTCTTCTTTGTTATACGCAATGCCACCACCGGTACCACCCATGGTGAAAGAAGGACGAATAATACATGGGAAGCCTAAGTCCTTCTGAACTTCGCGCGCTTCTTCCATGCTGTGAGCGATACCCGCTTTCGGACATTCCAGGCCGATTTTTTTCATTGCCTGGTCGAAACGGTTACGGTCTTCGGCTTTATCGATGACGTCGGCTTTTGCACCAATCATTTCAACGTCGTACTTTTCCAGTACGCCAGCCGATTCAAGACCCAATGCACAGTTCAGTGCAGTCTGACCACCCATGGTCGGCAGCAGCGCATCCGGACGTTCTTTTTCGATGATTTTGGTAACCGCTTCTACCGTGATTGGCTCGATGTAAGTGGCATCTGCCATGGACGGGTCGGTCATAATGGTGGCTGGGTTAGAGTTCACCAGAATGACACGGTAACCCTCTTCACGCAGGGCTTTACAAGCCTGTGCGCCAGAGTAGTCAAATTCACAGGCCTGACCGATCACGATCGGACCAGCACCAATAATTAAGATACTTTTAAGGTCGGTACGTTTTGGCATGTCTCAGGCTCTCTTAAGCGTTGGCTTTTTCAATCAGTTCAATGAAGTGGTCGAACAGAGGCGCAACATCGCGCGGACCAGGACTTGCTTCAGGGTGACCCTGGAAGCTGAACGCAGGCTTGTCAGTACGAGCAATACCTTGCAGAGTGCCGTCGAACAGGGACTTGTGAGTCGCTTTTAAGTTGGCAGGCAGAGTGGCTTCATCAACGGCAAAACCATGGTTTTGGGAAGTGATCATCACAACCTTGCTATCCAGATCCTGTACCGGGTGGTTACCACCGTGATGACCGTGAGGCATTTTCACGGTTTGTGCGCCCGATGCCAGAGCCAGTAATTGGTGACCTAAACAGATACCAAACACAGGAATGTCGGTTTCTAAAATTTCTTTAATCGCTTCGATGGCGTAAGTACATGGCTCAGGGTCACCCGGGCCATTCGACAGGAAGATACCGTCTGGATTCATCGCCAACACTTCAGATGCAGGAGTCTGAGCCGGAACAACCGTCAGTTCACAACCACGTTCGGCTAACAGGCGCAGGATGTTGCGTTTCACACCGAAGTCATAAGCAACCACTTTGTACTTCGCATCTTTCAGCTCGCCGAAGCCTTTACCCAGCGTCCAGTCTTGCTGAGTCCAGCTGTAAGCTTCAGTAGTGGTTACTTCTTTCGCCAGATCCATGCCTTTCAGGCCAGGGAACCCTTTAGCCGCCTCAATGGCTTTGGCGATGCCTTCTTCTGATTTGGCGTCAGCGCCGGCCATGATACAGCCGTTCAGAGACCCTTTTTCTCGCAAGATACGCGTCAGACGACGAGTATCGATATCGGCAATACCCAGAATGTTGTGTTCTTTCAGGTACTCGTCCAGCGCTTTTTCACTGCGGAAGTTAGAAGCGATCAGAGGCAGATCGCGAATCACCAGTCCTTTGGCAAAAATACCGCGAGACTCTTCGTCTTCGCTATTCACACCGTAGTTGCCGATGTGTGGGTAAGTCAGTGTAACAATCTGGTTGGCATAGGATGGGTCAGTCAGGATCTCCTGATAACCGGTCATGGAGGTGTTAAATACCACCTCTCCCACAGACAGACCTTCGGCACCAATAGCGGTACCTTTGAAGATGCTGCCGTCCTCAAGAGCTAGAATGGCTGGCGTAGACAAGGCTCAAATCCCCGAAGTAAGAACAATCTGGCGACACGGGTAACGCAAAAACTGCAGGCTCAAGTCGCAAAAAAGCGGGATGGAACCCAGAAGGTTTCATCCCGCTTTTTTGACTAAATTCTGATCTGCACGGCTACTCTTTCAGTGGCTGTTGCGTTACATGCTTAAACTAACACTAAAGGATACTAAAAACAGATACTTATGTCCACATGCAAAGCCGGGCCAGTAGCTTAAGAAAGTTCTTCTCTACCCTACCTTAAAACATCACCTCAATACCGTATTCCGACATACAAGCAGGAATACAATCTGAGATTTTCCGATATATCAGAAAATCCTTTCAAACGTTATTCATAAGAGAGTAACCAATGCACCCTGCTCACTAATTGAATATATATTCAATATTTAAGCGGTTATCAGTGTCGCTATGGATAAACCATTAAATCATTTATATAGATAAATAATATATTGATATTCCATAAGAGGATATTTGGCCACACAGTCAATTAATATACTTAATGTTAACGATACAAATGTGCCAAAAAAGCCAGAAAAAATAAGCGTTTCCGGACATACCCGGTTTTTATGAAAAAAGGCCTAGTTACACCAATTTACATAATGTAACATACAATTTGATACCTGAAAGTGCTTCACTCGCACGGCTGTAACGTTTTTCATTACAGTGGTATTGAGAGGTTAAACAGTGTGTTCGTTAAATACAGTCAAATCTCTCAATAAAACGAGAATTTAAATAATAAACATTCCGTTTAAGAAATTAAAAATATAACCAAAACAGAGGTCTAATCATGCCAGTAGCCGTTGATGGTCGTCGTCGTCTGCAGCCAGAAGAACGTAGACGCTTGCTATTAACCTATGCCGTCGAAGTGTTCGCACGTCGTGGTATTGGCCGCGGTGGGCATACGGAAATTGCCGAAATGGGCGGAGTATCCGTCGCAACCGTTTTTAATTATTTCAAAACTCGCGAAGCATTAGTTGAAGCAGTATTGGAAGATGTCGAAAACTATTTAGTTTCATTAGCTGAGTCAGTTTACGCCGAAGAAACCGACCCGGTTCAGGCTATTCGCACTCATATCAAGGCATTCCTTAATGCCTGTGAGGAAAACCCTTCTTATATTAAAGTCTGGCTGGAGTGGAGTGCTTCAGTACGTGAAGAGACCTGGCCATCTTATCTGGAGTTCCAGAACCGATTACTGGACATGATCGCCAAGCAAGTCGATAAAGGCGTCAAACAAGGTTTAATGGAATCAGGCCTGGCTCCGAAAGAACGCGCACGTTGGGCATTAGGTAATGCTCAAATGCTGGTGTCGATGGTATTTGATCCAAACGGCAAACCACGCGGCATGGAAAAAATGGTTGAGCGTGGCTTTGATCACATGCTGGGCGTCAAAGGCTAAACCTTCTATTCCGCTTGTGATGAGAAATAAAAAAAACCGCTTCTTTGCAGAAGCGGTTTTTTTATTGTTTGATCAGACTCAGAGTTAAAAACCCAACACATCCTGCATATCGTACAAGCCATGTGTTTGTTCGCTAATCCATTTTGCACTGCGCACGGCGCCTTTTGCGAAAGTCATCCGACTTTGAGCTTTGTGAGTCACTTCAACACGTTCACCATCAGCAGCAAACATCACAGTATGATCACCCACTACGTCACCACCACGAATGGTTTCAAAGCCAATTTGTTTGTGCGGGCGAGCACCGGTCTGACCTTCACGGCCGTAACACGCTACTTCGTTTAAATCCCAGCCCATGGTTTCGGCAACGACTTCACCCATGCGCAGCGCCGTACCAGATGGTGCATCTACTTTATGCTTGTGGTGCATTTCAATCACTTCGATATCACTGTCATCGCCCATCACTTTGGCCGCCATGCGTAACAGGTTCAGACACAGGTTAACGCCTACGGAGTAGTTCGGAGCAAATACAATCCCCATGTCGTTCGACGCTTGCTGCAGACGTACTTTCTGCTCATCGGTCAAACCGGTAGTGCCAATCACGATGCTTTTGCCGTGGGTACGGCACAGCTCAACATTAGCCATGGTGGATTCAGGAGAAGTGAAATCGATCAGGACATCAAAGTCGTTAATCACCGCGTCCAGACTGGTTGCTGTTTTAACACCCATTTCCTTCCCAAGACCCGCCAGACTGCCTGCATCAATGCCCGCCATCGGATCATCAGCCAATACAACAGTGGCACCCAGTTGTGCGTTTTCATCGTTAGCAACCGCTTCAATTAAGACACGGCCCATACGGCCAGCAGCTCCGGTAATAGCAATGCGAGTCATGGTGTTTCCTGAGAGTTCGATAGAGAAAATTGAAAGGATTATATAGAGAAAACAGTGGCTGAACAGCCGGGATATTTTTAGCCGCCGCGCCGAAGGGCCATCCATGGCCCTCCCGCGCTAGCGCGACATCCTGTCGCTGCTATAAAAACATCCCGACTCTTCAGCGTTATACAGAAGAGAGAGGTAATTACATTTCTTCGAAGAAACGCTTCGCTCGCTCAAAGAAACTCTTATTTTGTGGTGAATGTTTTTCGCCCGCTTTTTCACCATTCAAAGATGCCTGGAATTGTTGTAACAATTCTTTCTGCTCTTTGGTCAGATTCACCGGCGTTTCTACCTGCACACGACACAGCAAGTCGCCCGGAGCACCACCGCGCACAGGAACTACACCTTTACCACGCAAGCGGAATAATTTACCGCTTTGTGTTTCGGCAGGAATCTTCAGCTTAACGCGGCCATCCAGCGTTGGCACTTCCAGTTCACCGCCTAAGGCTGCATCCACGATGCTGATAGGCACATCGCAATAGAGGTTACGGCCATCGCGATGGAATAACTCGTGCTCACGTACGCTCACCTGTACATACAAGTCGCCCGCTGGACCACCCATGGCACCCGCTTCACCTTCGCCGGATAAGCGAACGCGATCGCCGGTATCAACACCCGGTGGAATTTTCACCGACAGTGTTTTGGTTTCTTCTTTAACACCACGACCATGACAGCTGTTACATGGGTCATCAATGATAGTGCCCTGACCACGACACGTTGGGCAGGTTTGCTGAACAGAGAAAAAACCCTGCTGCATACGCACCTGGCCCTGACCATGACAGGTGCTACAGGTTTTAGGCTTAGAGCCATCTTTAGCGCCAGAACCATCACAAGTATCACAGGTCGTCAGAGTAGGAACGCGAATTTTCTTTTCGACACCGCGTACCGCTTCTTCAAGTGTCAGCTCCATGGTGTAACGTAAGTCGGAACCACGTTGTGGGCCACCACGACCGCCGCGACCACCACCGCCTCCGCCGCCAAAAATATCGCCGAAGACATCGCCGAAAATATCACTGAAGCCACCAGCACCGCCGCCACCAAAGCCGCCAGCCTGACCATCCACACCCGCATGACCATACTGGTCGTACGCAGCACGCTTCTGCTCATCGCCTAAGATTTCGTAAGCTTCTGTCGCTTCTTTGAACTTGGCTTCGGCATCAGCATCATCCGGGTTACGGTCCGGGTGATATTTCATCGCAATTTTACGATACGCTTTTTTCAGCTCTTTTTTATCGACGCCTTTGGCTACACCAAGTACTTCGTAATAATCTCGTTTCGACATGATTTTGCTCGTTTTAATGGCAAAAAAACGCGGGTAGTTTTCTAACCGCGTTTTGTTTGAAGATCAGTCACATTATTTTTCTGTCACACCCATCTCAAGGAGCGTCCCTGAATCCTGAGATGGGAACGCCCGAGTCCATCGGGCTGTTTTCGAAAAACAATCTGACTAATCTTCTTTATCCGAAACCGCTACTTTAACAAACAGCGATTGAGGAGTTATCAAGAAATGGTCGGAGGTGTTTTCATAAAGCAGTGACAGGATGTCACGGTAGCGCGGCAGGGCCAGGGATGGCCCTTCGGCGCGGCGGCTTGAAAACACCGCCGACTATTTCTCAGTATTAAGCGTTAAACGCTTACTTATCTTTTACTTCTTCAAACTCAGCGTCTACAACGTCGTCGTCCTGACCACCTTGCTGTGCACCGGCATCCGCAGCGCCTTCCGCACCTTGCTGTGCCTGAGCCTGCTCAGCGTACATCTTCTGTGCCAGAGAGCTGGATGCTTCGGTCAGCGCGTTAGTCTTCGCTTCGATGTCAGCTTTGTCGTCAGTTTTGATTGCTTCTTCTAAATCAGCAACAGCTTTTTCGATCGCAGTTTTCTCTTCTTCAGTCGCCTTATCACCGGCTTCTTCCAGAGTTTTCTTAGTCGCGTGGATCAGGCCATCGGCTGTGTTACGAACCTGAATCAGCTCTTCGAACTGCTTATCCGCTTCAGCATTCGCTTCTGCGTCAGCAACCATCTTCTCGATCTCGTCATCGCTCAGGCCAGAAGAGGCTTTAATCACGATGGACTGCTCTTTACCAGTCGCCTTGTCTTTCGCGCTTACGTTCAGAATACCGTTCGCATCGATGTCGAAGGTCACTTCAATCTGAGGTACACCACGTGGAGCCGGTGGAATATCAGACAGATCGAAGCGACCCAGAGATTTGTTTTGTGCCGCTTGCTTACGCTCACCCTGTACCACATGGATGGTTACTGCTGGCTGGTTGTCATCAGCGGTTGAGAACACCTGAGATTTCTTCGAAGGAATCGTGGTGTTTTTCTCGATAACCGCAGTTGCAACGCCACCCATGGTTTCGATACCCAGAGTCAGAGGCGTCACGTCCAGCAGCAGTACGTCTTTCACGTCACCAGCCAGTACCGCACCCTGAATCGATGCACCAACAGCAACCGCTTCATCCGGGTTAACGTCTTTACGAGGCTCTTTACCGAAGAACTCAGCGACTTTTTCCTGAACCATTGGCATACGGGTCTGACCGCCCACCAGGATCACTTCGTCAATTTCGCTGGAAGACAGGTCCGCGTCTTGCAGAGCAATACGACATGGCTCCAGAGAGCGAGCAACCAGATCTTCAACCAGAGATTCCAGCTTGGCACGAGTCACTTTTACGTTTAAGTGCTTAGGACCGGTCGCATCCGCCGTGATGTACGGCAGGTTCACGTCAGTTTGTTGTGCAGAAGAAAGCTCAACTTTTGCTTTCTCAGCCGCTTCTTTCAGACGCTGCAGAGCCAGTGGGTCATTGTGCAGATCGATGCCGCTTTCTTTCTTAAATTCGTCAGCCAGATATTCAATCATGGCCATATCGAAGTCTTCACCACCCAGGAAGGTATCACCATTGGTTGCCAGTACTTCGAACTGCTTCTCGCCATCAACGTCAGCAACTTCAATAATGGAGATATCGAACGTACCACCACCTAAGTCATATACCGCGATGGTGCGGTCGCCGCCTTCTTTATCGATGCCGTAAGCCAGTGCCGCAGCGGTTGGCTCGTTGATGATACGCTTAACTTCTAAACCCGCGATTTTACCGGCATCTTTGGTTGCCTGACGCTGAGAGTCATTGAAGTAAGCCGGAACAGTAATAACCGCTTCAGTCACTTCTTCACCCAGGAAATCTTCTGCGGTTTTCTTCATCTTTTTCAGAACTTCAGCAGAAACCTGTGGTGGTGCAAACTTGTCGTCTTTTACCGATACCCAAGCATCGCCATTGTCCGCTTCGATGATTTTGTACGGAACCATAGAGATGTCTTTCTGAACCACGTCATCTTTAAAACGACGACCAATCAGACGCTTAATCGCGAACAGGGTGTTGTCCGGGTTAGTTACTGCCTGACGCTTAGCTGGCTGGCCTACTAAGGTTTCGCCATCGGTGTAAGCAATGATGGAAGGGGTAGTACGATCGCCTTCTGCGTTCTCAACAACTTTTGACTTTTCGCCATCCAGAACGGCCACACAAGAGTTGGTGGTGCCCAGGTCGATACCAATAATTTTACCCATAATCGTGATCTCCAACGTTGGGCGGCGCTGGCCGCCTCAAAAAATTATTAACAATAGATTTTGTATTGATTTCTATATAAGTCCGCTCGCTCGCCTTTCAAGGCTGGGCGGATAAAAAATTATGCGTTTTCGTCGATTTGCGGAGCACCCTTGCTCACCATCACCATGGCGGGACGCAACAGACGACCTTGCAAGGTATAACCCTTCTGCATTACAGCAATCACGGTGTTAGGCGCTGCTTCTGCGCTCTCAATCATCGACATTGCCTGGTGCAATTCCGGGTTAAAGGTTTCACCCATCGGATCAACGGTTTCTACTTTGAATTTCGCAAGACCAGCCGCAAAACCCGTCAGTGTCATTTCCACACCTTCACGCAGAGGTTTGGTCGCTTCGTCATCACCGGCAGCGGCCAGTGCACGATCCAGGTTGTCTGCCACGCTTAACATTTCGTTAGCGAACTTTTCTACGCCAAACTTATGCGCTTTTTCGACATCCGCTTCGGCACGGCGACGTACGTTCTGCATCTCTGCCTGAACCCGTAACATCTGATCTTTCAGATCAGCGATTTCCTGTTGAGCGGCTTCCAGCAGAGAAGTCAGTGCTTCGTCACCGGTTTGCTCATTTGCGCCTTCAACTGCTTCTTCTGCAGTCGCTTCGGTTGCTTCAACCTGCTCTTCAGCTGGCTTCTGGATTTCGTCCTGAATGTTCTGCTCTTCAGACATCAACTTTTCCTCAATCAGGGATCGTTCAATTTGTTTCGATGAGAGGTATATGGGAGCGCCAGAACCGTTTTCAAGGGCTGAAACTCACACAACTTGACGGAAAGTCGATTAAATTCTTGACAGCCAGAGACACTGTACATATAAACACTGTATGCATGATCAGTATAGGAGCTGGGTATGTTGTTACATTTATCTATCCATCAGTTTGCGTTAGTGGATGAACTGGAGCTGGAATTTAAACCCGGCATGGCGGTGATTACCGGCGAAACCGGTGCAGGCAAGTCGATTCTGCTGGATGCTCTCGGCATCGCACTCGGACAAAGAGCGGAAGCCGATAGCGTGCGCTTTGGTGCCAATAAAGCCGAAGTCAGTGCCAGTTTCACCCCAAACGACAATGCCAGAAGCTGGTTAGAGCAACGTGACCTGCCCACGGACGATGATCAGATTATCCTGCGTCGGGTGGTTTCCAGCGAAGGCCGCTCCCGTGGTTATATCAATGGCCGCCCGGCCTCTGCCAATGATCTCAAAGATCTGGCTCAATGCCTGATTGATGTTCACTCGCAACATGCTCACCAACGCCTGCTGCAAAAAGATACACCACGACAACTGGTGGATGCTTTTGGCAATTTACAACAGGATGCTCGTGCGGTTTCACAAGCCTTTAAACACTGGCAGAAGAATGCCCAACGGTTAAAAACCCTTAGCGAAGAAAGCAGCGAAATACAGGCACAGCGTCAGCTACTCAGCTATCAGGTTGAAGAATTACGTGAGTTAAACCTGAGTGAAAACGAATTGGATGAGTTAGAAGCCGAACATAAACGGTTAGCCAACGCTGAAACCATGTTGCTCAGCGGCCAGCAAGCTCTGGCTTCCTGCCTGGGTAACGAGAGCGCTGAAATGGCCGCAACTCAACTGGCCTACCAGGCGATGAATCTACTGAATCAACTGGATGACAATCACCCAACTCTGCTGGAAGCCAAAGAGTTGTTACAGCAAGCGCATATCCAGCTGGAAGAAGCTGGCTTATCGCTGCAGCGCTATCTGGAACAAGTCGATATAAATCCGCATCGGTTACAGCAAGTAGAGAGTCGTTTAGGTGAAATCTTTTCGGTGGCCCGCAAGCATCAGATTCAACCACAGCGCCTATATCCATACTGGCAGGAACAGGAAGATCAGTTAGCTCAGTTAAATCTCAGCGACGATGATTTATTAGAACTGGAACAGGAAGTGGAACGTCTGCGCGAACACTTCCAACAGCTGGCACAAAAGCTATCAAAAAAACGTCAGAAAGCAGCCGCGAAACTTGATAAAGAAGTGGAAGCACACTTTGACTCACTGGCATTAGGTCGTGCGCGTTTTATGACTCAATTAGAGGCGCTCGAGTCTCAACAAGCCAATCAACACGGTATCGACAACATCAGCTTCCACGTACAAACCAACCCGGGTATGCCTTCCGGGCCGTTGGCCAAAGTGCTTTCTGGTGGTGAGCTCTCTCGTATCAGCTTGGCGATTCAGGTAGTGACTGCAGCTACCAGCCAGATTCCAAGTTTGATTTTTGATGAAGTGGATGTCGGCATTGGTGGCGGTACCGCCGAGCGCGTAGGTCGTTTAATGCGATCTTTAGGCAAAGAGGACGGCCAGGTTATGTGTGTGACCCACCAGCCACAGGTTGCTGCTCAGGCTCACCAACATTTTCAGGTGAGTAAAATCAGCGGCGATAATTCCACTCACACTCAGATTCGTGAACTCAACAACAAACAACGCTCGGAAGAGTTAGCACGCATGTTAGGTGGTGTGGATATTACTCAACAAACCCTGGCGCATGCTCAGGAGATGTTAGACCTGGTGCAATGATGTTGGCCTGATCTACTGCACCTTAGCAGAAACAAAAAAGCCGGATTCTGATGAATCCGGCTTTTTCAGTGATGCTGTACGATTTTATCAGGCGATTACTTCTTCTTGCCCGGAGGATAGGCTTCAAAGATGGTTTTTAAGGCTTCCTGAATCTGTTCAGTACGCTCGGCCGGAGTACGACCTTCTTTGATTGTGTCGGAGCCGGCACCACGCCACAGCAGATCTTTGCTTTTAGCATCAACGATATCAATGATCAGAGTCCCTTCTTTGTACTCATGCACGCGGGTGTCAGCCTGCAAACCTGCACCCAAACCACGATATGAATACGGGTAGTAACCAAAGCTGGTGTAGAAGGTATTCACATCCGTTTTGTTCTCTACCTTAGTCAGGTAATTCACCAGAATCTGAGCTTCTTCTGCTGGCACCTTGGTTAAACCTGCAGAGGTTAATTGCTGCTCTAACCCTTCACGGATACGGCGATCATTTAAACCATCCACATGATATTTATGAGAACCACTGTCTTTTGAGGTTTCCAGCCAGTTCCATTTTTTCAATTCAGCTAAGTTTACGTCTTCGTTGTAGTCGTAATCGGTACTGATTGAGCTACAGCCTGCCAGCAGCAAGATGCCAGCCCATGCCATGATTTGTTTTAACATAATACTGTCCTTTGTTGATTCATCTGAAGTCTTTCTGGCAAACACTTTATCAGGTTCTTATGACGGCGCAATTGAGATGTGTTAACAAACATCAAACTTCACAATTAAGCGCCGCTTTCACCTACTAGTGCTGCCATTGGTCAATAGACCACTGCACCCGCTCATCCACCGACAACTCAAAATGTTCGAGATTTTCAACCGCTTCCAGACGTTTCCCAAGGCCGACCTGATTAGCAATCTGAATCGCCAGCCCAGGACGAGCATTCACTTCCAGAATCAACGGCCCCAACTTTTCATCCAGTACAATATCGGCACCGAGGTAACCCAGATGAGTCATTTCAAAGCAGGCCGCCGATAACTGCAGGATGGTTTGCCAATGCGGAATATCAAGCTCATCGAAGCGTTTATCCGTATCCGGGTGGCGCTCTATTAACAAACCATTCTGAACCGCAAACAAACTTTTACCGGTTGCGATATCCAGACCAACCCCGACTGCCCCCTGGTGCAGATTAGCCTTGCCATCGGAGTCTTCGGTCGAGCAACGCATCATTGCCATCACCGGGAATCCTTTAAAGATAATCACCCGGATATCCGGCACCCCCTGATAGCTGTAATCGTTAAAGCGAGGATCAAAGCTCACCAGATTTTCCACCATGGCCACATCATTGCGACCACCCAAACTGTACAGGCCGCTGAGGGTATTGGAGATATGGCGCTGGATATCCATTAGTGTCACCACTTCGCCACTGGGTTTAAGAAAATGGTCGCCATCACGACCAACAATTACCAGGATTCCTTTACCACCACTGCCTTGTGCCGGCTTGATCACAAACTGATTCAGCAGCAGAAACTTATCCAAAGCAGGTTTGATTTCAAACTGATGTGAAATCACACCAATCAGTTCCGGCACTGATATACCGGCTTTAAGCGCGGCCTGTTTGGTTTTTAACTTGTCATCCACCAGCGGGTAATAACGACGGTTATTGTATCGGGCGATAAAATCGACGTTCCGTCGGTTCATGCCTAAGATACCCATGCGTTTTAACGTAAACGGATTGGCTAACATCAGTTGCCTCCCTGGCTCTCAGATTTCTGAGCCGGAATATTCCACTCATCTTCCGATTTACTGACCTGACCAAAGCGCACCAGTTCAGACAAGCGATAGCCATTGTATTGCCCCAGAATCAGAATCGCGCCTAACGTCGCCAGATGGATTTCAGGGAAGTTAAAAGCAATATAAATAATGGCCTCTGAGGTCATGACAAAATAACAGGCGATGGCAACCAGCAAACTACCTGAGCCCTGAACCAATACATCTTTAGGCCCTTCTTCTTCCCAGACAATCGACATACGTTCAATCGTCCAGGCCAGAATAATCATAGGGAAGAAGGTGACGGTCAGGCCTTGCTCAATACCCAGTTTATGACTGGTAATACTGATCAACCCCATCAACCCAACCACAATGGTGACAATCGCCGCCACCCGGGCGACCAATAATAAATTGATATTGCTGAGATAAGAGCGAATCAATAAACCGATCAGGATAATCGTCAGAAATACTGGTAAGCCGGTAATCAGAGTTGTCTCCAGAAATGCCAATGCAATTAATACCGGCATAAAAGTGCCCGACGTTTTAATCCCCACCAGCACCCGCAAAAACACCACGACCAGCGCGCCCAGCGGAATCAGTAAAATCAGTTTAAATACACTTTGCTGTTCAATCGGCAGTGCATAAATACTCAGATCTGCATCTTCACCATCCAGATACAGGTTATTCCACACGGCTACTTTTTGGCTGGATAAGAAGTTACTGATGATGGAGAAACGAACCTGAGAATCAACACCACCCTCAACATCCAACAAGGAGTTGCCACCAATCTGCCAGATTAAGAAATTCTCCAGTGAAGTGTCACGATCGGATTCAAAGTTATAAAGCTTCCACTCATTGTCGACATAAACAGATAACACTTCTGACGGCAATTTACGGCGTTGACCATCTTCCAGATAGACACCACGAACAATGGTAGAGTCGACGCCTTTTAGCGCCAACAGATTTTTGATCAGCTGTGGTTTGCTGCCAAGTTCCAGATTTTGCTGCAACAAAAAGCCCACTTCTGGCAGATCATTGGTCTGAATAATTTCAATCAGTTGTTTTACCAGAGTGTTGACGTCTGATGACTGATCAAAAGCTTTATCAACAATGGTCTGCGCCGCTGCCAATTCGTTTTTATTAAAATCGGCCTGAGGCTGTAAATTGGGCTCTGGCATTTGTTCAATCTGTTGTTTCCAATCGTACAGCAGCTGAGTTTTATAATATAAACGCTGTGGCCCGCTGGCCTGACGAATACTCCATTGGGCTTGGCGGATATTATTTTCTTCACGGGTTGTCAGGCCATAACCATTAGTGGTGTATTGTTCATCAAGAATCACAATACCACTTTGTTGATTGGGCAATGTCAGACTGACCTTCGCTTCTTTTGGGTCAGTCAGTGCTCTGAATGTCACCACAGCTTCAACAGTCCATACCTCTTTGCTTTCTCCTTTTACCAGAGGAAAGCCCATTTCATTCGACTTATAAAAGGTTATCCCCAGTCCCAGAGCAATCAGCACAAAGGCGATAAAATAAACCTGATAACGGCTCGACATGTGATTATTTCCTTATATTAAAAATTACTGAGCGGCTTTTTTAGCAACGTATTTTTTGCTCACATCAATAATGGCACGATCCATCATAAAATTACGGCCGATCAACACCGGATAAGTGAAGTCGCTGCGATCGGTCAGAGAAACTTCAACCCTATCGCTGACCGAGCCAATAGTCAGCTCCAACTCAACAACATAACGCTTTTGCTTTTCCGTACCATGACGCTTGATTTCAACAATACGAGAAACCGGCTTTTCAATCTCAAAGGTTTTGCCGTTATTACGGTCAAATAAATTAAAACGCACCCAGGATTGACCATCGCGCTCAAACGGCTTGATATCACGAGCATCAATTGAAGTAGTGGTCGCGCCAGAGTCAATCCGCGACTTCATACGCCAACCCGAAGGGTTAATCGTGGTGTACTCTAACTGACCAAATACCACTTTATCCTGCACATTATTTGTTTGTTCAACTTCCGGGCATGAAGGCTGGCTAACAGGCTCACTGGTGTCAGAGGCATTAGGGGTATTGGTATTAATTGTCATAAAACTTTCACAACCAGCTAATAATGCAGCGCAGGTTAAAATACTCAGAGGTTGTATTAGTTTTTTGGTTACGTTGCTTTTTACCATCGGTATGACACTCCAATTGTTAAATTACGATAAGCTTTTCCATTGCCTGCCTCAGGTGCATCGTTGTAATCCCATTCGTAATTGAGATTGATGCCGATATTATAAGGCAGACCATATTCCAGAGATGACAGGCTTTCAATCCGGCGGTTATCAAGACTGATGAATAACACCGAACTCTCATGCTGAAAGTAGAGCCCGTTTATCAGAGTTTCTTCTTTAAAATTCAGGCGAAACTCAATACCTTTTTCAACAATGTCCTGGCCCTGCTGATAACGCTCATCCAGGTGCACCAGGTCAACGCTGTAAATCAATTCGCGAAACGGATTTTTCCAGGCTTGGTGACCCAACCCCACACCCAGTACATAACGCCGGCTCAGGTTTTCAAATAAGTCTTCTTCGTAACGGAAACGCCCGGTAACAAAGACCTTTTCAGCAAACAAATAATCGCTGCTATTATCAAAAATGGTTTCACGGTTCACCGCACGGCCGTTGGTACTGTCTTTTTCATATTCCAGGCGCGTGTTATTACGAAAGCCAGCATAGCTGACCGTATTATCCAGGGCGACTTCCCACTCGATATGATTATTTCGGCTCTCGGTATTTTCAAAATCCACTTCGCCAATAATTGAGCCAGAAACGTCCACTTCCTGATTCAGGGGAGAGACATAATACAAAAAAGAAATATCGGCCAGAGAGTCAAGCCGCAGAGGAGTATCGTCGATTCGATTCACTTGGGTCACCCCGGTGCTGACACTTTGTAAGCTGCCTTGTACTTCCTGGCCGTTTTTCAGCTCAATATTGACGTTACGTTCAATCACCAAACTATGAATACGGCGACGTTGAACCATCACAGGGCCGGAATGTGAAGTAGAGAGCCTGAGTTTATTACCATCCATGTAACGAACCGTGCCGGTTAACATATCGCCATTTTCCATGATCAATCGATCCGCTGATGCAGTCAGCGATAACAGTCCAGCGGCCATAATAAGCAAGCAGCGATATAACATACGGCTAAAAAGCAGATTCCGGAAATGTCTGAAAACGAGCAAGGCCAACTCCCTTTTCGCCACGAACGGGCCCAGCGTCCTGTTGTTAATAACGAGGTGAATATACAGCACTGTTTGATTCACGTCTGCCACCAAGCGAAAGCAATGTGACCTTATTCAAAAGTAAGAGCTGCCAACACCCAACTCCCATTATGAATTACATAGTCATCAATATGTAATACTTGATCATTCCAACCTATCTAAACATTGCACATAATAAGCCCATCTTGTGTGAATGAATCTGAATACCACCGCGCACAGCGCCGTGACCTGAATCAGTGGAGATATTATGAAAACCCGCATTACTGAATTACTTGGCATCGAATACCCAATCGTTTGTGGTGGCATGATGCGTGTTGGTACCGCCGAATTAGCGGCAGCCGTCTCGAATGCTGGCGGCCTGGGTATTATGACCGCCCTGACCCTGCCAACCCCGGAGCTGCTGAAAGCAGAGATCGAAAAGTGCCAGTCTCTCACCGATAAACCGTTTGCCGTTAACCTGACTGTAGGCGTGGTTGCGTCACAAATTGACTACAACGAATACGTTGATGTGATCTGCGACAGTGGCGTTAAGATTGTTGAAACCGCAGGCCGTAGCCCAGAGCCATTTATGGAAAAATTCAACGCCCATGGCGTTAAAGTGATCCACAAGTGTGTTGCTGTTCGTCACGCCTTAAAAGCAGAAAAAATTGGTGTGGCAGCCGTCAGCATCGATGGTTTTGAATGTGCTGGCCACCCGGGTGAAGAAGATGTTCCTGGCCTGGTATTAATTCCGGCCGCTGCCGATGCACTGAGCATTCCGATTCTGGCATCCGGTGGTATCGCGGATGGCCGTGGTATGGCTGCGGCACTGGCATTAGGTGCCGATGGTATCAACATGGGCACCCGTTTCCTGGCGACTCAGGAAGCGCCGGTTCATGACGGTATTAAACAAGCCATTGTGAATATGAAAGAAACCGACACCTCGCTGATTTTCCGCTCTTACAAAAACACTGCGCGCGTGTTCAAAAATGATATTGCCCTGAAAGTACAGGAACTGGAAAAAGAAGGCGCTGAATTCTCTGAAGTCCACCCTTACGTCAGTGGTGCGAATCAGGAAAAAGCCTGGTCAACCGGTGAAGTTAACGCAGGCATGGTGACCTGGGGTATGTGCGGCGGTCTGATTAAAGAGATCCCAACCTGTGATGAGTTGGTTAAGACCATTGCCGACGATGCAGAGACCATCATAAAAGAGAAAATGGCTGCGATGTTCGGCTGATTCTCTTTACCGCGATACCTTGGGTCTGCACTGCAGGCTCTATCATAAAAGGAGGCTAACAGGCCTCCTTTTTTGTGTCTTTTGCAAAAGCACAGCCTTCGTCATTTTGTATCCACATCATGCAGTTTTGTGCACTGCTCTTCACTCCGGTAATGCCTATGATGATTTCGGTATCTTTTGAATCATGGCACTAAGGAGTGACAGTATGACTATCGAAAAAGTAACGTTTAAATCATTTGGCGTTGATTTGGTGGGTAATTTGTACCTGCCTGACGGTTTTGATGCGAATAAACAATACAAAGCCATTGTGGGTGCCAGCCCATTCCCACAGGTTAAAGAACAAGTACTGGGTACCTATGGCCCGGAAATGGCAAAACGAGGCTTTATCTTTCTGGCGTTCGATTACCTCGGCATGGGTGACTCACCCGCACTGCCCGGCGAACACAAAAAATCCCGTTATATGTTCCGCTTAATCGAAAACACCTGGGATGCCGTGTCTTATTTAGGCACTCTGCCTTACGTTGAAGAAATCCTGGGTCTGGGCGTGTGTCAGGGTGGTTCAATCATTTCTTCGGCGGCCGTTACGGATCACCGCATTAAAAAGATTGCCACAGTATCCGGCATGATGGCCGCTGATGCGTTCCAATGGTTAGGTCGTGAAGTGACCGATCCAATGATTGCTGCTGCCAACGCCTCTGCTCAAGCAATGTATGAAAGCGGCGAGCCTGACTATGTTGCCCCATTCGGCTTGAATGACGAGCAATCAGAAGAAGCATTTGTTGCCACAGCAGCCTTCCCGGATATGGCACGTGAGACATACAGTTACTACGGCCGTGATGGTGTTAAAGGGCCAAAAGCGGTGACGAATTTCAGCAACATGCATGTGGGTGACCAACCAATGCAATCGCTGTTCTCATTGTGTGAACACTATGCCGAGAAAATTGTGCAGCCTACTCTGGTGGTATACGGTCAGGATGCACCAACCGCGATTTGCTCAACAGCCTTCATTGAGAAGCTGACCAACAATCCGGAAGTGTTGGCTGTTGGTGGATTCAGCCACGTTGATTTCTACCACAAACCAGAAGCCGTCAAAGTATCGACCGATGCGGTTGCGGAGTTTTTCAACAAATAATTTTTGAGGTTATTTGTGGCTAACGAAAAAGGGCTTTTATTTTTCAATAAAAGCCCTTTTTAATAGGTTCAGCAACGCAATTCACGACAATCGATCCGACTTCACCACAACCGGCATGACACGATGAAATGAACGGCTTACCGGAAAAATTACAATAATGATTTCAGACGCTCAGCAATCAGTGCATTGGCGTCATTCATAATACCGGAGATCAGCTCTTCACACGTTGGTACGCTGTGAATCAAACCCGCGACCATGCCACAAGACCAGGCACCGGCATCCATATCACCGTCTTTCATCACGCGTGGGTAAACACCCACCACTTCATTGGCGATATCATCAAACGTCAGGTCTGCAC
The DNA here is from genome assembly GCF_024397975.1 of Bacterioplanoides sp. SCSIO 12839. Taxonomy (NCBI): domain Bacteria; kingdom Pseudomonadati; phylum Pseudomonadota; class Gammaproteobacteria; order Oceanospirillales; family Oceanospirillaceae; genus Bacterioplanoides; species Bacterioplanoides sp. SCSIO 12839. Next base: position 608,582 of record NZ_CP073745.1, on the reverse strand, counting down.
CCAGCTCACGCTCTTTTTCCAATACTTTTTCAACCGCAGGATTGGTTAATACACGCTCGGTGTTACGCAGTGGACGCATCACCAGACGTGTGTCTTTTTCGGTGGCATTCACAATCGCCTGCTTCACATTATCGTGTACCGGTGCTTCCTGGGTCGCAACGAAGCGGGTACCCATGTTAATGCCCTCTGCACCCATGGCTAACGCCGCCACCAAAGAGCGGGCATCGGCCATGCCGCCCGATGCCAGGAATGGAATTTCCAGCTCGTCAGCTGCACGGGGCAATAAAATCATATTCGGAATATCATCTTCACCCGGGTGGCCACCACACTCAAAACCATCAACCGATACCGCATCACAACCAATCGACTGCGCTTTCAGTGCATGTTTGACCGAAGTACATTTGTGAACCACTTTAATGCCTGCATCTTTCAGCAGCGGCATGTATTTCTCAGGGCTGCGGCCTGCCGTTTCAACAACGGTGACACCACCTTTAATAATCGCATCAATATAGCCCGGATAGTCTGGTGAATTGACCGTTGGCAGAAACGTTAAATTCACTGCAAATGGTTTATCCGTCATATCATTACAGCGAGCAATTTCATTCGCCAGGTCAGCAGCTGAACGCTGGGTTAACCCGGTGATCGTGCCCAAACCACCGGCATTTGAAACCGCCGCGGCCAGCTCAGCAAAGCCAACATAATGCATACCACCCTGCATGATTGGGTGCTCAATGCCTAACATTTCAGTAATTTTGGTTTTCATAAGGTCAATTTCCTTAATTCAGAATCAAAGTTAACGGCATTGAATCCAATGTTATGCCATAAACCTTGATGAGTATTGAGTGGTTACAACAAAATTAATCGTGTTGAAATTCAGGTTTGCGGCCATCTAAAAATGCCTGAATTCCCTCTTTGCCGTTAGCCGACATCGCATTTTCAGCTAACGCCATGCCTTCAAGGTGCATTTGTGATTCCAGCGTTTCATTGTAGGTACGCGACAACAGCTGTTTCACTGCGGCGAAGGAGCCAACAGAACCCGCCGCTAATTGTTTGGCCAGAGCTTCGACGGTATCGTCGAGTTCATCATGGGCAACAACCTGATTAATCAGCCCCCAATCCAGCGCTTGCTCGGCAGAAATAATCTGATTTTGTAAGATAAAAGCTTTGGCGCGTTTAAAACCAATCGCACGTGGCAACAGATAGGTTAAACCGCCATCCGGGTTTAGCCCGACACCGGTATACGCCGCAGCAAACTTGGCTTTGTCAGAGGCAACCGTGATATCTCCCTGCATCGATAAACTTAAACCAATGCCTGCAGCGGTGCCCTGAACTTTCACAATAACCGGAGCGCTCATTCTGGCAAAAGCGGCATACGCTGAGTGCAGGCGATCGGCCAGCTTCTTGATGGCAATATCCAGGTGGTCAGCGTTTTCCTGCATAAAGGCCAGATCACCACCACCGGAAAATAACTTGCCTTCCGCCGCCAGAATCACAACACGAACCTGCTTGCTCATCAGACACTCGCGTGCGACATCATCCAGTTCATCAGCCAGAGCCTGATTAAACGCGTTGCCTTCGTGTGGGCGGTTTAGTGTAATGCGGGCAATGCCATGTTCAATAGAAAATTTCAGGTTTTGAAAAGACATCAGAATTCTGCCCATGTGGTAAAAAATCAGGCATGAATACTAACATTTTTGTTTGATTTTAAGAATGTTTGAGTTTTTTGGGGAGGTGCATGTTAAAAAAGGAATACCCGATTAATGCGGGTACAATTGCTCTTCAGAATAGGTGGTTTCCAGCGACCGTCGTTCCGCCTTGGTCATACTTTTCAGCACCAGTGCATAGGAGTTATCAATCATGCGCTCTAGTTCACCCATCGGCACTTCGCCATTGAGAATGATGGTGTTCCAGTGTTTTTTATTCATATGGTATCCGGCAAGCACAGACTCAAAGACATCACGTAATTGAATGGCTTCTTCAGGGTCACACTTCAGATTCATCCGGTAGCAATTACCGTGTTCTTCAATTTCTTTTGAGTTAGCCGGAGCCAAAGTCGCAAACATTTTATTTTTGACTTTCATTACCGCAACGTCCGGGTAAAACGGAAAGTCTTCCCAGGCTTCGGGCTTGGATAATAAATATTCGCGAATTTTTAAATAATCCATTTTTTAGATTCCTGAATAGTAGAGTTAAACGAATACATTATTTTTCAGCCGCCGGATCGGACGGCACATCCTTGTGCCGGCGATCCTACCGCCACATCCTGTGGCTGCTTTGAAAAACAATCTATCCATTCAACTCATTTTGAGGGCTTAGCCCTCAACAGCCACTCGCTTTACTCGCGGTGTTAACTGGCAAAACAATTCATAGGCGATGGTGTGACACAGGGCTGCAATTTCATCCACATCAATCTGCTCGCCCCATAACTCAACCGTATCACCCATTTGAATATCGTCAAATTCAGAAATATCCACAGTAATCATATCCATGGATACCCGCCCAACTAACGAACAACGATGGCCGTTAATCATCATCGGGGTGCCACAAGGGGCCTGGCGCGGATAACCATCACCATAACCAATCGCCACCACCGCAATACGGCTGTCTTTTTCAGCCGTCCAATTTCCGCCGTAACCCACTTTTTCACCGGCTTTGACGTCATGAGTGTGAATGACTTGCGAGCGTAACGACATCACGGTTTTTAACCCCAGCTCAGCCGCACTTTGATTCGCTAACGGCGACGAGCCATACAACATAATGCCAGGGCGACTGACGGAGTCGCTGGTTTCGATATCCGCTGCCAGTTGTGTCAGCGTTGCGGCACTGTTTGAAACACTCAGAGAAACCGGCCAGTCGCAGGATTGCATCGTTTCTAAGGCGGCCGATAACGCTTCAGGCTGGGCCAGATCCGCATCGGCAAAGTGGGTCATCACATGCTGTAGCTGCAGTTGCTCATCGGCAGCGATGTGAGCTAATAAAGATTCAGCTTCTTCAGCGCGAACCCCCAGGCGATTCATGCCAGAGTTCACCTTCAGCCAGATAGCTACCGGATTTTCCAGCAGTGCCTGTGCCCGCTGCTCAAGCTGTTGCGCATGGTGAACCACCAGCTGCAAATCGTGTGTGCTGGCCAGCTGCCATTCATTCGCGTCATACGCGCCCTGCAGTACCAGCACCGGGCGTTTAATACCCGCCTCGCGTAACAACAATGCCTCATCCACACAGGCCACCGCAAAACCATCGGCATCGCCCAGGGCTCGGGCACAGGCAACAATGCCATGACCATAACCATTGGCTTTAATCACGGCATACACGCGCCCGGCGGCCTTTTGTTTCGCCAGTTGGTAATTGTGGCGAAAATGAGACCAGTTGATAAAAGCTTGGGTCGGACGTGTCATAAACGGCTTAACTCACTGCAGAAGTAGTAGCTTGTGGCAAAACGGGTACAATAGCAGATTGTGAAACTGAACCACTAACACGGAACCCGATGAATGCCGAGCCATCCGCTGCTGACTGACAAAACCATCCCGCTGTCTGCCACACTGGCGGCCACCATTGGGTTGGAAGAAGCGGTATTGCTCACCGTCTTTAATGACGCCGCCAGCTTACAGGGGCAAGCTTGGGTGCGCCTGCATAACCAGGCACTGCGTAATCAGCTGCCTTTTTGGGATGACGTAACCATTCGCCGGGTGCTGCACAGCCTGATTGATAAAGGCCTGGTGCAATTGCAGGGAGACGTTTTTCCTGATGGTGAAGGGTTGATATTCGGTTTTGGCCAGCAATCCGCAATGCTGCCGCAGGCTCACCAGCCACAACAAAGTCAGCCTCATATGGCCTCACCACACCAGCCGCTGAATAATCAATGGCAGCCCAATGCCGATACTCTGACTCGCCTAGAGCAACATGGCATCAGCAGCGCGTTTGCCATGACGCAGCTGGATAGCTTTATTCTGAAAGGCCAGGAGCTGGGGGCTAATCGCCGCGACTGGAATCACCGCTTTTTCCAGCATGTTAAAAGCCAGTGGGCCTACACCCAAAATGATGCCGCGCGTCAGCAAAAGCAGATGCAGCAACAGAAGTTTGGCCAGCCAGCGTTTGCACAGGCTCAAACAAACCTTCAGGATACTTCGCGCGATCGCACCGCTTTTAATGTTCAGGCTGATGAGGCCAAAGCCATTCAGAGTGATTGGCTACCAAGTCAGGATGCCTGCCAGATTCTGCAGCGAGCGGGCATTGATCCGCAGTTTATTCAGGATGCGGTGCCGGAGTTTGTGCTGTACTGGGCCGAACGCGGTGACGCCTTTAAAACCTGGAACAGCAAATTTATTCAGCACGTACGCCAACAATGGGCGCGTTACAGTGCTTCGGTAGAACATTCCACAGTACCCACGCGTATTGCTGAGAACTGGCAACCCGACCCAGACTGCTTTGATATTTTATCCATGGGTCATATTGATCATCAGTTCGCACAAAGCCTGGTACCCGAATTTGTGTTGTATTGGCGCGATTCTAATCAGGTGCATACCAGCTGGAACAGTCGCTTTTTACAATATGTGAAACAACAATGGGCCAAGCGTTTAGCTCAAACCAGCAACCACTCAAACAATAACCCGGCGGGAGAACAACATGGACAACACACCCAGCACACAGCTGCTCAACCGGGTTACACAACAGCTGAAGCAAGCGTCCAGCGACTCAAAGACACCAGCTGGTAATCAAACGCCGGACGCCACGGTTGAACAAAAAGAAGCGATTAATCAGATTTTTGAATTATTCCGCTTTAATTATCACAACCAGTTTTTAAAGGCGTTTCCGGATTACGACACCATGATTATGGCCAAGCGCCTGTGGTCGCGTTTATTGGTGGAATACAGCGGCGAAGTGATTATGCGTGCGGCAGAAAAAGCGGTGAAAGAAAGTCGCTTTTTACCCAGCGTACACGAAGTATTAGAGCGCTGTGACACCGCCGAAGTATTGGGTTTACCCAACGCTTACGCCGCCTATATCGAAGCCTGCCGCGCACCGTCGCCTAAAAAAGAATATCGCTGGAGCCATCCGGCGGTGTATTTCGCCGGGCGTGCCAGCGATTGGTATTTCATCGCCAATACCCCTGAAGACAAAGCGTTTCCGGTGTATAAGCGAAACTATGAAATTCTGCTGAAACGTATTCAGAATGGTGAAGAGCTGGAAATGGAAATTGCCAAAGCGATTCCGCAAACCATCGAACACCCGCTGGAGAATAAAGAGCAGAAGCAACGGCTGGCGGCATTGAGAGAAAGCCTGTAAGGCTTTTTCTCAGCTCCCTTCATATTTATAACCAACCCCATACACCGAATAAATCCATTCTTGCTGCGGGGCGGCTTCGGACATTTTTTTGCGCAGTTTTTTAACGTGACTATCCACCGTGCGGTCACTGACAACCCGATGATCGCGATAGATATGATCCATTAACTGATCCCGCGAAAAAACCCGGCCCGGTTCCTGCGATAAGGTTTGTAATAACTGAAATTCGATGGCCGTTAAATCCAGTGGTTGCCCACACAAACTGGCTTGCAGTTTATCGTTAACCAGCTGCAACTCCGTTACGCTTTCAGCCGCCTCCGGTTGCTGCAGGCGTTGTACCCGGCGCAGAATCGCTTTAACACGGGCCACCACTTCTCGTGGACTGAATGGTTTGCAAATATAATCGTCAGCGCCCAGTTCCAGCCCTAATAAACGATCGATTTCTTCAACCTTGGCTGTAACCATCACCACAGGCACATCCGACTGCTGGCGTATTTCACGGCAAATAGTTAAGCCGTCTTTCCCGGGTAGCATCAGGTCAAGCAACACCAAGTCTGGTTGTTGCTGCTGAAATGCCTCCAGTGCTTCATTACCATCGTGCACCATCGCTACCTGATAATCGGCCTGGCGTAAATAATCAGCCAATAAGGTAGCGAGTTTTATTTCGTCTTCAATAATCAGAATGTTCATCGTGCTTGCTCCGCGAACAATGGCAAAATAATCTGAATGCCTAAGCCACCATGCTGGCTTTTAAAGGCATGAATATTGCCATCGTGTGCTTCGATAATTTTTTTACAAATCGCCAACCCTAAACCGGAGCCGCCGGTTTCACGATTACGTGATGCTTCGACCCGATATAAATGATCAAACAATTTATCCAATGCTTCATCCGGAACCCCATGACCAGAATCTTCAATCATTAACTGAATCTGATTCTGTTCAACCTGCAATGCGATATACAAATCATCTGCTGCGGCGTATTTCATGGTGTTGGATAAAATATTTTCCAGCACTTGCTGCAGCCGATTGCCATCGGCCCAAACTGGCGCACTGTGCTGTGCCTGCCAATGCAACTGCACACCGGCCTCGCGTAAAGCGGTTTGGTATAACGCCAGTGTATCGTCCAATAATATCGTTAAATCGAAAGGCTCTTTGCGGTAGCGCATGGCTCCCAGATCGGCATTGGTTAATTCGTATAAATCCTGAATCAATCGGGTCAGTTGTTCGGCTTCTTGCTGCAGAGATTTTAAACTGGTCATGTCCAATGGCCGAATGCCATCCATAATGGCTTCAATTTCGCCGCGTAAAATGGCCACCGGTGTCCGTAACTCATGTGACACACTGGCGACCCAATGTTTACGGGCATTTTCATTATCTTCCAGCGTTTGTGCCAGAGTGTTTACGTCGTTGGCCAGCTGCGCCAACTCATCACGACCATGAGGCGTTAATCGTTGCTGATAATCACCCTGAGTTAAGCGATGTGTGGTGTGGGCAATGGAGCGCAATGGTCGGGTCCAGTGACGTGCCAATGGAATTGCTACCAGCAGCGCCATGACGATCATCACCGCAGCCACCACGATCAGCGCGGCAAACTGATGATTACGAAAGGCCAAATCAGCGGCATCGGTCAGTTGTTTTGCTGGCGGCATGGTGACCCAGCCAACCCGTTGGTCATTCACCCGGATTTCAGACAGCGCAAAATCCTCCTCATAACGACCCAGCAATAGGGTTTTGTCCGCCGCTAATAAACCTGGCCGAAAGTTATTGCTACCACGGCGCGGCTTATGACCTAAAGGCGGTATATGAGATGACTTTTCCTTATTCTGCCGCTCTTGTCTGAGCCGTTTACGATCACGCTCAAGCACCTTGTCCATAATGGAGCGCCAGTGGACACGGATGTCATCCCAGCTGCCATAGCGTTGATAATAACGCTGTAGCTGTTGTACTAAACGTTCCTGTTGTTGTAACTGCTGGCGATTGACGTATTCCAGTAAGCCCTGATCAAAGCTCCACTGCACGGCCAGCACCATTGTTAATAACAACAAAGAGATGGTGCCTAAAAAAGCAGCAATTAATTTATTCTGAATCGTCAACGGGATGCCTGAATATAAACAATGGTGTAAAACGATAAATTAACGAAATTTGCAGCACACTTCACGCTTTTCCCGGCGCTTTCACATTGCTTGCACATTCATTCACGAATTCCTGCGCTTTTGCTTCCTACAGTGGTATTCAGCAGCCAAAAAGGAGCGCCAGAATGAGAACGTTACCGATAAATAGAAAAACCGTCGCCTCATTATTCACCAGCCTGTTATTAACAGCGTGTGGAAGTGGAGAAAGCAACACCAGTAGCACGACACACGATCCAACGGAAAACCCTGTTGAAGCTTCCGACCCACAAACACCTGACCCACAAACCCCAGCCGTTCTGACAGCACTGGATCAACAACTGCAACTGTTGATCAGCCAACAGGATTTATCGCGCTCACCCATTGCTAATCGCAGCATCCCGGATATTGAATCTGACATGGCGCAGTTGGGAAAAGCGCTGTTTTTTAGCAAAAGCCTGGGGGGCGATTTTGACAGCGCCTGTGTCACCTGCCATCACCCGATGCTGGGTGGAACCGATCAGTTAAGTCTGCCGGTTGGTGTTGGAGCCGTTTCTCCGGATGTTCTTGGGCCTGGCAGAGTCCACCACTCCGGCTTACCGGAAGTGCCACGCAATTCTCCCACGGTGTTTAATGTAGCCTTATGGGATAACAGCTTGTTCTGGGATTCCCGGGTTGAAAGCCTCGGCAAGGAAACCAATGCGAATGGCGCTGTGAGTGGCATTCGCACACCCGATAGCGCCTATTTACAGGCGGATGCTAACGCCGGAGGCAACCTGGCAGCGGCACAGGCACGATTCCCGGTTACGTCTGCTGAAGAAATGCGTGGAACTACCTTTGAGTCAGGCAATGATAATAATTCTGTACGCGATCATTTAGCCGCACGTATTGGCAATTATGGTGACGGCCAGGGTGAATTAGCCCGCAACGAATGGTTGGCACTCTTTCAACAGGCTTTTGCTCAAACCGCATCCGCAGAAAATTTAATCACCTTCGACAATATCGCTTTTGCCATTGGCGAATACGAACGCTCCATGGTGTTTATTAATTCACCATGGCGTAATTATCTGGATGGTGATACCAGTGCACTGTCTGATGCTGAAAAACGTGGCGCGTTGTTATTTTTTAATACACCACAACAAGGAGGGGCGGGTTGTTCCGCTTGCCACAACGGCCCACTGTTGAGTGATGAACAACATCACACCGTAGCGTTTCCACAGATTGGTCCGGGCAAAGGCGATGGAGCCAACAGTGTCAGCAACATAAACAACAGCGACGACTTTGGCCGCGAACGGGAAACCGGCAACACAGCCGATCGTTATCGTTTCCGCACACCTTCGCTGTTAAATATTGCGCAGACAGCTCCTTATGGTCACGCCGGGTCGTATGCAACGCTGGAACAGGTGGTGCGTCATTATGTGAATCCGCGTGCCGCCATTGACAGTTATTTCCGCAATAATCGCCAATGTGATCTGCAACAATTCCGCGATATTAACGACTGTCGTACTCTCTATCTGCAATCGTTAAACCACAGCCTGGCAGCCGCTGACAAACTCGATACTGAACGCCGCAACGGCACTTCACGTTTGCCAGGCATTCGCCTGGATAATCAGGATGTGAGTGATTTAGTCGCCTTTTTAGAAGCATTAACCGACCCTTGCATTGAAGACAGAGAGTGCATGGAGGATTGGATTGCCGACGATGCCAATAACATCGCTGATAATCCAGACGATCAGTTATTAATTGCGCGGGACGGCAATAATAATTTGTTGTGAATGATTCAGTGGGTTAATCAACCAACACTGACCCCGGCCGCAACGATTCGCTTACATCAATGTCCCAGCGTTTTAGCTGGGATTGACTGTAACGATACTGGCCACGTTCGGCCGTTTTTATTCCTGGTAAACTATCCGGCTGGCGACGTAAGATACGTTTAACCAAGGCTGCCGCTTCTTCTCCCTGCTGCTTACCCACCAGCACCACACCACCAATCGCTTTGTCGTATCCGACGGAGAAATCCCAAAACGAAAAGACTGGAATCGTGCTGTTTTTATTGATCCAGCGAATAATATCTTCTGAATCGACATGGCGGTTTTCGCCGTCAAACACGGTATGATACAAACCAATAATAATGGCATCGTAACCATGATGTTCAGCACTTATCACGGCGTTATGCCACTCATCCAGTCGATTCGATAAACGAAAATCCACCTGTAATTCAGCAAAGTCCATCGATGCCGCACCACCGGTAAATTCATTAATTGCGATACCGGAGGTATGGCTGTCATCAAATAAGATCAGAATTTTTTCCAACTGATAGTTAAACAGTCGGTTAGCCTCGGTAATGGAACGCCGGAACAAGGGGCGTTCGAGAATACCCGTCACATTATCAATATCAGCCAGCCCTGTTGCTCGCGGATTGGCATTAACCCCCAGAAAAACAACCGGCGTATTTGTGTGTTTCAATCGGGGCACCATATATTTTACGGCATTGTCATCCCCGAGAATCACCAAATCAGGGGCAATAGAAGAGTATAACTGCCAGGCTTTGTCAGCCTGTTGTTGGTAAGCTGAGGGAGACAGGCGTTTTGTGTCCATTTCAAAGGTCACCAGCTCATACTCTGACAGATTTTCCCGCAGAGCTTCGAGGTAACTGGCATCCCACGGGTGCTGTTGATGATAACTTTCAATCACCAGAATGGTTTTACGTTCGGCCAACCCCGGTAGTGACAAAGCCAACAATATCAGTACCAGAATAACCCGGGTGATGTTCATGGCCAGCCTCCTTGAATTGATATCAGAACCAATACTTCAGACTAGGCGATAACAGAAAAAGTAACACCCGACTTTAGCTATAGCGACACAAATGACAGCCGATACCAGAGCGGTATCAGCTGTCAGCAGATTCAGTGGTATTCGTTCACTCTTGCTGCAAAGTTTCTTCGGTAAGTCGAGCAGTCCATAAAGCTTGTCTGCATGCCTTGCTGGTGATATTTTAAACATTAATAAAGGTGTGCTTAGCGCATGCTTGAAAAGGATTACTTGCTATGACCGATTGCTATGGAAGGTTTCTGAATGAAGTCTGTTCTTGCCTATGGAATGTCGAAGAATCTGGCGATTCCTTGCAAAGTAGGGTTAGCTTGCAAGGTATGCGACCTTGTAAGGACGGATTATTAAAGTGTTAGATTTTAGCGATGAAATATTATATTCGAAAAGGAGTGATCAACTAGGGTGAAGAAAATTTCAATTCCTACTGTTTCCGTCGTTGCAATCGGGTTGATTGCTGATTTTGTTACTATTTCATCCGTAGTTATGTCTTCTAAAAAGAGTGAATTCGGGGTCAACTACCTATTTACGGACATACAAATATCTAGCTGGCATATGACCTTTATTTGGTCTGTGTCTCTACTTACGTATTTTGGTTTGCTGAGACATTATTGGGAATCGGTATTGTCGAATAACTGCGATCAATCTTTCTTGGATTACATTATTGATGACCTGATTTTAGGTTTTAAACATCCTTTTCTATTAATACCAGGGCTGATTGTTTTTGGGATGTTCTTTTTCATATGGGAGTATTGGAGTTTCCTATTCATATTTCTATCTTTATTTATTATTGTTCCTTGGCTTGCAATGCATTACGAAACTAAGAAAGACAATGAAAATTCGGCTAATTTGGCTTTTATGCAAGAAATAGTTGATAGCAAATGGATAGAATTGAGGCAGCTGATTACCAAGCAGCTAAAGGGTTATCAATTTATTGGCACAAGCACTTTAGCTGCTTGGGGGGATGTTCATGGTGTTTCCAAGCCAGGCTTACAATACGCGTTAAAGCGTTACGCTTCTGAATACCCTGGCAAAGTTAAATATGGAGCAGTGTTCAAAAGAAAAACTGGATTTTTTGAGGAATCTCTATATGCGAATAACGTTCTAATATCGATAGAAGGCTTAGATCAAGAAACATACAGCCACTGACTAGAAGGTAAAAAATCTAACAAACTAGGTCAGTAAGAAAAATTTAGCGCGGCTTCGCAGCTAAAAACAAATGTGCCTCTGCTTAGGGGCGTTAGGCATCAACTATGACAACTATTCTTGATATTGTAGATACTGCAGTAAAAATTGGACTTGGCGCTTCCATTGCTGGATTGACATCGTATTTTCTTTCTGATCGAAGCCATAAGAATGAACTAGAGAAAAGTGCAATTGAAGATAAAAAGAATTTGGTAAAAGAGCTAACTATTAAATTGGAAAATGTAGAGGCTTGTGTTAATGAAGCCGCACTACATTTTCATTCTGGAGACGTAATAAAAGCTAAAACTGCGTTGCTTCCAGCGACTAGCGATGCATATTCAGTTAGAGCTATATCTAATCTTGTTGGAAATAAAGAAATGGTTCATGCCATGAATGGAATTACTGACATAGTAGAAAATATTTACTTTGAGCTTAACAGCGCTCAACCATGTCAAGGCGCACTAGATAATCTAGACCGTAAATTGACTAAAGTAAAATTAGCAGTTTATCCGCATATCCGGAATACATATTTGGAGTCAAATGCCTAACAAGCGACGGTGATTCAACTGTGATTTTGCTCCGATAAAACAGACACCCAAATCTAAATAAGATTAAGGTGTCCGTAACATTCCAGCCTCACGTTCACCCTTGCTGCAGAATCTCTTCTACAAAATCTAAACGATCCTGGCCAAAGAACATTTCACCTTCGACAAACATGGTCGGCGCACCAAAACAGTTACGTTTAACTGCCGCTTCAGTGGCATCAATCAGCTGTTGTTTAACGGCTGGGTCCTGAGTGGCTGCCAGCAACTCGTCAGCAGGTAGGTCATTATCCAGCAGAACCTGTTTAATCACTTCCGGGTCGGCCATATTCAGTCCTTGATTCCACAAGGCATCAAACATCACATTGTTATATGCCTCTGCAACACCGAGCTTTTCAGCGGCAAAACAGCCGCGCATCAGTGGCAATGTATTCACCGGGAAGTGAGGGTTCATTTTAAACGGCACCTGATAACGCTTAACAAAACGCGGCACATCGTGCTTCAGTAAATACATGCCTTTTACCGGAATAGCTGCCGGTGGTTGGTTTTTAGTGGCTTTATGAACACCGCCTAATAACATTGGGCGGTATTCAATATTCACGTCGTATTTTTCACGTAAATAATCAAAACGCTTGTGGGCCAGGTACGCCATCGGGCTGCCAAAATCAAAATAAAATTCGATAGTTGTGCTCATGTTTTTTCTCTTTTAAGTCTTACTTATTTTCCTAAGAAGCGTAATCGAAGCAGGCAGCTTCGTCTCACCATTTTTCGGCCCATGGACGAACATCCAACTCAAACGTCCAGGCATTACGCGGCTGTTGATGCAACATCAGGTAGTTTTTTGCCAGATCATCGGGTTTTACAACACCGTCTTTTTCTGCCAATTCTGAATACTTCGGGTGATTATCCCGAATCCATTGAGTATCCACCGCCGCATCAATCACCACATGCGCCACATGAATATTCTGCGGCCCCAACTCGCGTGCCATGCTTTGTGCCAGTGCGCGTAAGCCATGCTTGGCGCTGGCAAATGCTCCAAAACCTGCACCACCCCGAACGCTGGCAGTTGCGCCGGTAAACAGGATGGTACCGCGCTTGCGCTTGGTCATCACTCGCGCGGCTTCTCGCCCGGTCAGGAAACCAGAAAAACAAGCCATCTCCCAGATCTTCATAAATTTACGACTGCTGGTCGACAGAATACTCATCGGCACATTCGCTCCGATGTTAAAAATCACCACTTCAAGCTCGCCAATATCCGCTTCGATTTGAGCAAATAACTGCTCCACTTGTTCTTCATTACGGGCATCGCAACTGAAACCACGGGCATCGTGACCTTCGGCCTTCAACTCTTCTACCAAAGGCTGTAACTGATCGCCGTTACGGCGTGCCATACAGGTAATAAATCCGGCTCGGGCAAACTGGCGGCTAATGGCAGCGCCAATGGCATCTCCGGCACCCATTACCAAAGCAACTTGTGGCTTATCAGACATGACTCAACTCCTGAAAGGAATGTACTTGTTATCGGTGATAACAAAGTTATTCGATACAAAATCCGTGTACAAACCATGATTTCTACGCTATAGAAAAGATATAGTTTCTCATACCATTACAAATCGAGTCATGACCTTGTCATCCCGTACCCCACCCATTCAGTTTATCCCGGTATTTGAAGCCGCCGCCCGTCACCTCAGTTTTAAACAGGCCGCGGCGGAGCTGAATGTCACGGCACCGGCGGTGGGCCAGCAAGTAAAAGCATTTGAACAGTGGCTGGGGGAAGACCTGTTTTTGCGCCACACCCGCAGCCTTAGCCTGACCGATGCCGGAGATTATTATTTTCAGATTGCACGTCAGATGATGCAGTTGCACCGTCAGGGTTATGTTGGTTTTCAGCGGCGTTTTCAAAGTCGTTCGTTGCACATCAGTGCACCATTGTTTATTGCTCAGGAACTACTGATGCCGAACTACCTGAGCTTTGCTGACTATGCGACCGATACCGAACTGCGTATCGAAGCGCGCAACCGCTATGTCGATTTTGAGACGGAGCAGATCGATGCCGCCATTCGTTTTGGTGATGGCCAGTGGCCGGAGCTTTACACACAACGTTTATGCTTTTCTGCCGTTACCCCGGTATGCAGCCCGGTTTACGCTGAAGCGCACAGTGTTGAAGAATTACAAGATTTAGTGTCCCACCGCCTGATCAGTGAATCGGAAGATATGGCAACCTGGCAGGCTTTTCTGGCATCGGACACCATCGCTCAAATCAAGAACCGCATTATTTGTGACTCACATTTCGCCGCTGTTAAAGCCGCTGCTGATGGCCTTGGCATCGCACTGGCCATTCTTCCCAGCGCCAACCGCTGGATTAACGATGGTCGTCTGGTGACACCTTACGGGAAACAATTTCAAACTGAGCGGGGATATTGGCTGGTAACTCCGAAGTCCAACCAGAACAAACCTGAGATCCAGGCCCTGCATCACTGGCTGACACAACTGTTTCGCGATATTCCGGTGCTGACTACACCTTTACCGGACGCCTGACAATACATGCATAACGGCACATGGCATCTCAATACATGGCATCGGCACGCCTAAGGATTTATCTGCTGCGACTGTATGCCATTTTTTAGTAAGGGATACTAAAAAATGTCACTACGACAGCCTGTCTCGGCTGATTAACATCATAGGCCAATATGCACACCGTAGAGCGCCGTTTGTTATGCCGCATACGTCCCTGTCACGACGCCAGTTTCTTAAAATATCCGTATTGTATTCGGGCGGTTTGTTAGCCTCATGTTCCTCAGCGATGCCGTTATCGGCTTCGACTTCCAGCGACGACACGCCTGATGTGACGCATACCTGGCTGCATATCGATGAACACGGCGTGATTACCTATCAGGTGCCCTCGGTTGAGATGGGCCAGGGGGTGGAAACGGGCCTGACGATGATTGTGGCCGAAGAGCTGGATGCCGACTGGAGCCAGGTTCGTACCGAGTTTGCCACTAATCATCCGGCCTTTAACAACCCGATGTTATACGCCCAGATGACCGCCGCCAGCCGCAGTGTATGGGCATTCTGGGAGCCTATGCGGGTGCTGGGTGCCGGCGTGCGTCAGATGCTGGTCGAGGCGGCTGCCGCCAAATGGCAAGTCAGTGTGGATTCGTGCCGTACCGAGCAAGGCTGGGTGATTCATAGTTCCGGCAAAAAACTCAGCTATGGTGAATTAGCACAGTACGCTGCGCACTTAACACCACCCCGCAATCCAACGCTGAAACAACCGCAAGACTTCAAGCTGATCGGTCAATCGATTCCACGTGTCGATATTCCGCTGAAAACTGCGGGCGATGCGGTGTATGGCGTCGACGTGAATATTCCGGATGCCCGCACCGCTTCGATTCGTCTGTGTCCGACGCTGGAAGGCGACTTAGCCTCCTACAATGCCGATAAAGCACTGGCTTTGCCCGGTGTTGAGGAAGTGATTGCCATCCCGAAAGATTTAACCAATCAGTTCCAGCCTGCGGGTATTGCAGTGGTCGCGGATTCTTACTTTACCGCGCAAAAAGCACTGGCCTTAATTGATATTGAGTGGTACGACGGCCAATACGCGAAGCTCAGCAGCGACAGCATTCGCAGCAGCATGGTTGATACTTTGAACGAGATGGAAAAAGGCGATACCCGCCCGTTCCAGAAAAAGCTGGAGGTGGAATACGAGACGCCATTCTTAACTCATGCGCCGCTTGAACCAATGAATGCCACAGCCCGCGTGAGCGATACACATTGTGAAATCTGGGCACCAACACAAAACACCTCAGGCGCTGAAAAATGTGCCACTATCCTCACCGGCTTGGATGCCGAAAACATCACCGTACACACCCCCTACCTGGGAGGTGCTTTTGGCCGCCGCTTAGAAATCGATTATGTGGTGTACGCCGTGTATGTGGCACAACAAAGCAAGGTACCGGTAAAGCTGATCTGGTCGCGCGAAGAAGACATGAAACACGGTTATTACCGCCCTGCCAGTGTCGCGCGTTTTCAGGTTGGATTAAACGATCAGGGATATCCACAACTGTGGCACAGCCAGATCACCGCACCGCATTATTTTGGCCGTTTTCAATCGTTGACCATGCCTGCCACGCGACACTTTCCCATCGATAAAATGACCAAAGGTGCCGTCGCTTCGGGCATGACCGACAGCCTGATTGCAACGGGGCCGTTTCCGTATGCCGTTGATGATTTTGATATGTCGGTTGAGCTGGCAGAGCTGCCAGTGCCCACCGGTAACCACCGTGCTGTCATGCACTCTTACACCGGCTTTTATGCCGAATCGGTGGTGGATGAAGCAGCACACCTGGCTGGTATTGATCCTTACCAATACCGCCGCCAGTTACTGCTGAATACCCTTGAGCAATCGAACTGGGTGGCCAATAAAAAAGGCCTGGATCACCGCCGTTTATTAACCGTATTAGATCGTGCCGCTGAAGAGGCTGGTTGGGGCAAACAAGCCAGTAACCATCATCAGGGGATTGCCGTATCGTTCTCCAATAAGAGTTTTGTCGCTCAGGTCGTTGAACTGTCGATAGATGAACAGAAAAAAGTCATCATTCATAAAGTGACTGCCGTGGTCGATTGTGGCGTAGCGGTTAACCCGGACAGTATCAGAGCACAATTTGAAGGCGGTATTTTCTGGGCCTTGTGTGGCACCTTTATGGAAGAATTAACCTTCCGCAACGGGCAGGTAGAACAGAATAATTTTTACGATTACCAGACCCTCTATACCCGCCATATGCCACAAGTCGATGTGCATATTATCGCCAGTGCAGAACCACCCAGCGGCGTTGGCGAACCAGCAATTCCAGCGCTGATTCCAGCCCTGACCAATGCGATTTATGCTGCCACCGGAGAGCGCATCCGGCGCTTACCGATTAAACATTACGGTTATTCGAACGGAGCCTGAGGATGAACACAATTACCATTAATGGCCAAACCATTGAACTAACCGACAGCGACAGCAATAACGACAGCGACAAACCGCTGCTGTGGTTTGTGCGTGAAAATCTGGAGTTAACCGGTACCAAGTTTGGTTGTGGTGTTGGTATGTGTGGTGCCTGTACCGTGCACGTGGATGGCTACCCAACGCGCTCGTGCATCACCCCGGTGAGCAGTGTGCTGGGCAAATCCATTACCACCATCGAAGGCCTGAGCGAAGACAACGACCACCCGTTGCAACAAGCCTGGGTTGAACATCAGGTGCCTCAGTGTGGCTACTGCCAATCCGGGCAGATTATGACGGCTGCCGCACTGCTGGAGAACAACCCAACGCCCTCTGATGAAGACATTAACAATGCCATGAACGTGATTTGCCGCTGTGGTACACACCAGCGCATTCGCAAAGGCATCAAAGCCGCGTCAGAAGCATTGATCGCCTCATCGGATTAATCGAAGCTATTAAGCAATAAGTGAAGATCAATTTAAATAATTGATAACACCACTCTATAGTCAGTGCAGATCCTTCAAACAGGGCTGCCTGACTATGCAATCACAGCAATCCATCTCATCCGCTAACTGCCACCCCTGCCGTGCTGAAATCTGCGGCCCTGAATTACCTCAACAGGGCCATGCTCTTGTTGCCGAAGGTGGTGGCCAACGTGGTGTGTTTACCGCGGGTATTCTCGATGCTTGGTTACATGCTGGATTTAACCCGTTTGAGATTTTAATCGGCACGTCTGCTGGCGCTCAAAACTTATCCAGTTACATGACCTGTCAACCGGGCTTTGGTTATCACGCCATTACCGAGTTATCGTCGCAGCCGCAATTTTTTAAGTGGCAGCGTTCTTTAATTGGTAAACACGCCGTTGATCTCGACTGGTACTTCGAGCAGGTTCATGGTCAGGCTTCAGGGCTGGATATCGAACGTGGTTATAAGCGTTTGCAGCAACGCCAACTGTATTTTTCGGCAACCCGCAGTGATAACCGCCGTGCCGAATTTTTTTCGCCGGATAAAAACAACTGGATGGATATGTTAAAAGCCTCCAGCGCGTTACCCGTGCTGTATAAAGGCGGCGTGAAAATTGGTGAGCATCATTATGTTGATGGTGGTCTGTCGGCGCCGCTCCCAGTGGAAGAAGCGTACAATCGCGGAGCCCGAAAAATCACGGTATTACGCACCGTAACGGAAGAAACCAGCTTAACCTCACCCTGGGTGCACAAAATTAAATCGATGATTTGTAATTCGCACTACTGTCCTAAAGTCATTGATTTAATTACCCATCATGAAGACAGCTATCAGCGTAATCTGGCGTTTATAAACAACCCACCGGCGGATGTTGAAATTGAGCAGATATTTCCTCAGCAAGCGTTGTCCAGCTCACTGGTAGGCAGCTCAAAACACGCTTTGCAGCAGGATTACCAAAGGGGAATTGAAAGTGGCAAACGTTTTTTAGTACAGCAAACCTTAGGATGAAAATTTCGTGCGATATTCGCTCGGCGCCAACCCGGTATTACGTTTAAATAATTCTCTGAAAAAACGCACATCCTCGTAGCCGCAATCACGGGCAATCACATCAATATGTTTCAGATTGGTTTCAAGTTCTTTTTTTGCGGCTTCAATCCTTAGCGCCTGAATATAAGACAGTGGTGTTTGTTGCAGCGCTTGTTTAAAGCGGCGCTTAAACTGGCGCTCACTCAGGTTAATTAATTCAGCCAGCTCCTGCTGAGTACATGGCTCACAAGCATGTTGTTCCAGCCAATCCTGAACCAGATGAATTAAATGATCCTGATGTTGCCGTTGTGGCATAAAGCTGGCGTATTGCAACTGGCTATGACGGTCGAGGTCAATCAGAACCGATCTGGCCACCTGGCGAGCAATGGCGTCACCAAAATACTGGCGCACCAATAATAAGCTCATATCCTGATAAGCACTGGCGCCCCCAGAACAACACACCTGACCATCCTGAGTCAGCATGGCACCCGGCTGCCAATCACATTCCGGGAACTGCTGTGCCAGCCAGTCGATCACAGCCCAATGACTGGTGACCCGCTTATGGGCTAACACACCGGCACAAGCCAGGACATACGCGCCGGTACAAATACTCACTAATTGGCTGCCCTGCTGCTGCAAGGCCTGAATCCACTGTAATGTTTTTGGAGCAATCTCCTCTGTACGCATTCTCGGATCACCAATAGCCCCCACAATCACCAAATCAGCTTGTTTCACATCCGCTATTGTCTGGTGCGCCTTCAGGCTAACACCACCATTACCGGCCACCTGGAGCTGACGCTCGGCAACGATCTCGATACGCCAGTCTTCTACCCCAGCTAGCCTGCAGGCCAACAGCAGGATTTCCATCGGCCCGGAGACCGATGACAAAGGACAGTTATCCAGTGCAAGAATCACGCAGCGTTTCATAGGTGTCTCGATAATTCAGAAAAGATACGTCCCGATTATCCACCCAAGGAGGCATAAATGCCACTAACGAGTGATAACTGACAGGCGCTACACTGGATACCAGTTGACTACTCCCCTGATAAATCAAAACCATTGAGAGCAACGTATGAGCGCCCATCAAGAGCTGATCAAAACCTTTTACACCGCCTTTCAGAATCTCGATTATGAGACGATGAAAGCCTGTTACCATCCGGATGCTTACTTCCGTGATGAAGCATTTGAGCTCAACGGTATTGAACCGGGAGCTATGTGGCACATGCTGTGTGAACGTGCTGATGGTATGACCATTGATTTTTCAGTCACCGAAAAAAACGGCCAAGTAACCGCCCACTGGGAGCCTAAATACAACTTCAGTCAGACCGGGCGTTTTGTTCACAACATTATTGATGCTGAATTTGAATTTAAAGACGGCAAAATTATTAAACATATCGACCGTTTTAACTTCTGGCGCTGGAGTCGCCAGGCGCTAGGCCTGCCGGGTTTATTACTGGGCTGGACGCCATTATTGCGTAAAAAAGTCAGCCAAATGGCGATGGGCAATCTGAAAGCATTTATGGCAAAGAATTACTGACAATAACGATTATTGCTGACAACAATTTTCGCTTCATTCTTACTCTAACTACATTACTCACCTTCACCACCCTCTGTTGTTCCCAATGCAGAGGGTGGTTTTTTCAGCTATGCGTTCAACGGACATTCTGTATTTTCATCGACAATATACTGCTACAGCTTTATATTTGGCACCTCTGAATCACTGGTTTTTCAGCAGTAGGAATCCAATAATGAAAACAATACTCTCCACTCTGGTTATTTGTTGCAGTGTGATACTCCCAGTTCAGGCCGACGAAGTTTATCAACAAACTGCCGTTGATATGTGCCAGAACCTGAAACAAAAAACCTATACCAAACAATGTTTATCCATGGTTAAAGAAGCTCGTTTTAACGAACCTGCGATGGACCACTGTCAGAAACTGGGCAGTTGGAACAAAACCAAATCGTGTCTGGAAATGATCAAAAACAACGACTATCAGGAAAATACGTTACTGCTATGTCAGACAGCCAGAGGATTTAATAAAAATTTCAAAGATTGCATGAAGGAAATTGCGAATAAAGCTTATGTTTCTGATATTGAGGTTAACTTATGCCAACAGGAAAAAGGTCTGAATAAGCAGATCAAATGTCTGGCAAACGCTAAAACACGGCCGATTGCAGAAGTTGAGCAGCAAGCACAGGAAAACAACTCCGTTGCGTTACAAGAGCTGCAGCTTAAAGTAAAAAAAGCGTATGAATTATTACGTGCAAACCAATCAGCTGATGCAACAATTCTGCTGCATGAGTTAGTCACTTCATTTGAAAAACAGTGATATACAAAAAAGCACAGCCAGGGCTGTGCTTTTTTACAGATTAAAGATCGGTGATATCAGGCTGCTTCAACCCACATCACACCCACTTCGGTTTTGATAACTTTAACCAAAGTACCTGCGGCAATTGGCTGCTGGCTTTTCAACTTCCACTGCACACCAGAATAGGCGCGAGTGGTATTCCCCTGAATATCAACATCCACTTCGAGAATAAATGTCTCTGCTGCAAAGTCGCTATTCACTTCCTTGCTCTCAACATTATTCTGCATCCGGCGCAGCGGCTTCCATAACCCCAGCGCCAGCACGGTAGTCAGTAGTGCATTACTCCAAAGCGCAGTAACCAAAGTGGTATCAAGCAAACCAACAGTCATCGCCAGGCCGGTAATCAGCAGCGAGGCTCCCAGAAACAACAACACAAAGGTAGCGAACCCAAGCACAGCCACTTCAATAATTAATGCAGCCAGGCCTGCTACCATCAGGATCTCGGCCATATTGTCACTGCTGAAAAATTCCATCATCTGGTCTCCCGATCTCTAACCAATCAGCTCTGTTGTTTATTCAGAGAGTTAATAATCGACATCGAAGAAGCGACCAGAGCGCTGGCATCGGTATTATTTTCTGGCAACAGAACAACAGAGGACTCACGTGCAATCGCTTCTTTGGCACCAATCGCTTTGGTCGCCAGATCCAGCTGAATGGCTTTTTGACCTTCAGCAGTGTTTGCTGCTTCACCGACTTTGCGTAACGCTTCTGCCTGTGCATCCGCTACCGCAATAATCGCCTGAGCTTCACCTTCTGCATTCAGGATTTGTTCGGCTTTGTCAGCTTCCGCTGCCAGAACCTGTGCCTGCTTTTTACCTTCAGCGACGTTAATGGCTGATTGACGATCCCCTTCAGACTCCAGAATCTGAGCACGTTTAACCCGCTCAGCTTTCATTTGTGCTTCCATGGCATCCATAACAGAACGTGGTGGCACAATGTCTTTAATTTCGTAACGCAGTACCTGAATACCCCATGGCTCAGACGCTTCGTTAATGGAATTGACGATCGATGCATTTAACTGGCTACGCTCTTCGAAGGTTTTATCCAGTTCCATTTTACCCAGTTCAGAACGCATGGTGGTTTGCGCCAGTTGTGTTACTGCAAATACATAATCATCAACACCGTAGCTGGCTTTGTAAGGGTCGAGTACACGAAAATACAGAACACCATCAACCGTCAGCGTGATGTTGTCACGGGTAATTGCAGATTGGCTTGGCACGTCTACCGCTTGCTCTTTCAAACTACGGTCAGCGGCAATCTGATCAATAAACGGGATAATGAAATTCAGACCCGCTTCTTTGGTAGATTGGTATTTACCAAAACGCTCAACCAGCCAGGCACGGTTTTGTGGTACAAATTTGATGCTGCTTTTCAGAACAATCAGCACCAGAATTAAAGCAAATGCTTCAACGGTAAAAAGAATATTAAAGATAAATTCCATACGTACGTCCTTATTTTAAACTTCTATAAATATTAGGGTTATTAATATAGCAAACCTACCCCAAAACCAAAGCCATCCAGCGATGAATTTTCGGCATTAAGGCGACGGTAGTAACTTCTGACAAACCAATGTCGCTTACCGTACACCAGAGCATATTCACTATCGGAAAGATCGAGTTCATCGCCCATTGTTGCAATACGGCTTGCGGTCAGCCAAACGTTATCGAACATGCGCAGTTTTAATGCCAGCCTGAGTGAGGCGGAAGAAGTATCATCATTTCCCTGCAGCCAATACTTTCCAAGGCCCGCATCAAACTCCACACGGGCGCCGTAATACAAACGATAGTTAACACTAAAGTTAGAAACCAGCATCTCATCGTCAATATCCGGCTCCAGATATTTTGAACGGCGGTAGAATAAACTGATTGGGCCGTAACCTGTTTCCAGGCGTAAATCGCGCCATTCAATATCATCGCCACTGCCATAGCTGATATCGGCTAATAAAAGAGGTACGCCATAATGCCCATCCGCATCTTCCGATAAATCCGGAATATCGATGGGCTCCTGCAAAGTACGCTCGGATTGTTTCAGGCTGCCTTGTGTTCCCGTCGTCAACACCTGGTCAGTAGCGTGTGCGGCTGCATATACCGTGGTTTTAACGACGACTTCAACAATGGGAAAGAGGATTGCTTCCACCATAGCACCAGCAAAACCAGATGTTTCTGAGCTGCGGCTCGATGATTGTGAGCTTTTACCCGATGATGGCGAATGTTTTTTAGAAGATTGTTTCTCTGATTGAGACGTCGTAGCCGACTGTTCAAAGTCATCCAGCTTACCAGCCATGGCTGGCAAGCTCAGAGATAGCAATAAAAGTGCTGGTAATAAACGCATCCTTGCTCCCTGAAATCTAACCGCGATCGTTCGCCAGGAAAGAATACAGCTTCAGGTCAACGGATTGCCCTTCAAACTCTTGCTGGGCTGGCAAACATCCTTCCAATTGAAAACCAAGCTGTTTGAGATAGTCTTCGTGCAATGGTGAATCTTTTACCAGGCGCATTTCCAGGCGGTTTAACTGCAGCTCATCAAAACAGAAATTCATCACCGCAGGAATGACTTCCGCCAGTACCGAAAAATCGACTTTATCGCTTAATTCCCACCAGAACTGAGCGCTTTCGGTCATCCAGTTAATCTTCTGAATGCCAACACGGGCAATTAATTGCTTATCAAAAGCACCTTCGACCATCCAGCAGGCACTTTCACGCACCTCAAAACGCATCGCCACACGGCGCAGTTCGTCGAGTGATTGTGCAGAAACCGACATGGAGGCTTTCGGGATATGCGCCATCACTCCGGGCTGGCTTAATAGCTCATACAATGCATCGCCGTCTTGGTCAGCTTGGGGTAAACGCAAGGAGAAGTTCGGAGTCGAAAAATTCCAGTTCATGATTCTTCTCCTTCTTTACGGCCGCTCTCTTTTATATCAAGAACTCGGTTCAGCTGAATGATATCAACGTAGGATTTTTCACCGCTATCGTTCACCAGTTTCCAGGCTTCGCGCATAGTCGCACTACGTTCGAAACCGATATTTTCCAGCGTGGTTAACAAGGCTTCGTCTTGTCCCTGAATCCACTGATAAGCGAAGTTACGCAGGTGGTATTTTTCGGCCATAAAATCCATACACACCGCCAGCGCGCTGGCGCGTTGCTGGTTAGTGAGTGCTGCTAAACCATCCACTCGCAAAGTGGCGCGTAACAGTGATGGCTGCCAGTCAAATACGCTGACCATACCCTGAAATTCATCGTTGATTTCCAGCGCCCACATGATGCCACGCTGGGTTGCGGCCATTTGTACGCTGAGTTCGATCATCCGTGCGATGTGATCCTGTGCCTGCTCGGATTCAGGATCTAATGGCCGTTGTCCCGGTAATTCCGGATGCTGGTAGAGATTTAACAGGTTGGCCTGATCGTCGTCGCTGAGGGAGCGAACGCGGCCGCGGAAGTCTGCACCTTCAAATTGCAGCTCGGGTGTAAAATTCATAATAATTCCGATACTAAACAGTACGGACTCGGATATTTTGCTTTCGGGGCGCTGTGAATACATCCCTGTACGCTAATCGATCACATCCTGTGATCGACCCCTTCAGCAAAACATCCGAGCCCGTACAACGTCGAGATTTATTAGGCGGTGAGTCGTATTGATTTTCAAAAGCAGCGACAGGATGTCGCGGTAGCGCGGCAGGGCCAGGGATGGCCCTTCCGCGCGGCGGCTGAAAACAATACGGCTTACCGCTCTTTCTCATCAATAATCGTCATCGCCCTCATAACCGTGGGCGAGGTTTTCAAAACGGGTGTGCTTGCCAATAAAGGCTAAGCGGTCGGTACCAATCGGGCCGTTCCGGTGCTTACCGGTAATCAATTCGGCCACACCTTTATCCGGTGAATCTTCGTTATACACTTCGTCGCGGTAAATAAACTGAATAATATCCGCGTCCTGCTCGATCGCACCCGATTCCCGCAGATCCGAGTTCACCGGGCGTTTGTTCGGGCGTTGCTCCAACGAGCGGTTCAGCTGCGACAGCGCGATCATCGGGCAGTTAAATTCTTTTGCCATGGCTTTTAACGAGCGCGAGATTTCAGAAATTTCCTGAGTCCGGCCTTCTGATGGGCCAGACACTCGCATCAACTGCAGGTAATCCACCATGATCATGGCCAGATCGTTGTTGTTCTCGCGATACACTTTGCGCGCGCGGTTACGCATCTCTTGCGGTGTTAAGGCTGCGGTATCGTCAATGTAGAGCGGCAGGTCTTTGAGCATATTCACAGCCGCCGACAGCTTCGGCCAGTCTTCATCCACCAGCTTGCCACTACGGATACGGGTCTGGTCGATTTTGCCAATCGACGACAACATCCGCATCACAATGGATTCCGATGGCATCTCCATCGAGAACACCAAACATGGGCGCTTGGTGGCTAATAACGCATTTTCCACCAGGTTCATGGCGTAGGTGGTTTTACCCATCGACGGACGCGCCGCAACAATCACCAGATCCGCTTTTTGCCAACCGGAAGTACGGTTATCAATCTCGTTAAAGCCGGTGGTTAAGCCTGATAGCCCATCCGGCTGGTTAAACATTTCATCCAGCTGATCGAGCGTGCTCTTCAGAATCGGGGCGACCACTTGTGGGCCACCGTCCTGGCGGTTGCCCTCGGCGATTTGAGCAATGGATTTTTCGGCATCCGATAACAAGTCCAATGCCGTGGCACCATCCGGCTCGTAGGCCTTATCCATAATGTCGGTGGCGGCTTCAATCAAACGACGCTGCTGAGAGCGCTCACGCACAATCTCAGCATAAGCACCACAGTTATCGATGGACGGTGTCATATCCACCAGGCGACTTAAGTAGGCTGCCCCACCGACTTTATCGAGTTGACCGCGCTCTTCGAGTTCTTCAGCAACGGTAACGACGTCAATCGGTTGCTCTGATTTCACCAGGTGGGTGATGGCACGAAAAATCTGGCGGTGATCCTGACGATAAAAATCGGAATCTTCGGTGGATTCCGATACCGACTCCCAGGCGCGCTCGTCCAGCATCAGCGAGCCTAACACCGATTGTTCCGCTTCTACCGAGTGTGGCGGTGTTTTGCTGGAGGCAACCGTAGCGCCATATTCGCCATCCGCTTCCGGGATGTAATCGTCGTTTATAAAGTCAGACATACGGAGTTGTTTTCAGAAAATCCAGAGACAATAAAAAAGGCACTATCAGAAAGAATCTAATAGTGCCTTTTTACAGCGGCGCTGTCATTAACAGCGCGCCATGGACTGATCAAACAGTCTCTTGTACACAGTTCTTATTCAGCAACTACGTGCAGTTTCAGAACAGCGTTTACTTCTGCGTGCAGGTGAATCGCAACGTCGAACTCACCAACAGAACGGATAGGACCGGTAGGCAGACGAACTTCAGCTTTGCTCAGTTCAACGCCAGCTTCGGTAGCCAGTTCCGCGATGTCACGGTTACCCAGAGAACCGAACAGCTTACCTTCGTCGCCTGCGCGTACTGCAACAGACAGCTCGATGCCTTCGATTTTCTCTTTACGGCCGTTTGCTTCAGCCAGTTTCTCAGCAGCTGCTTTTTCCAGCTCAGCACGACGAGCTTCGAATTGCTCAACGTTTGCTTTAGTCGCAGGTACTGCTTTGTTTTGTGGGAACAGGAAGTTACGAGCGTAACCAGGCTTAACGTTTACTTGTTCGCCCAGTTCACCCAGGTTTGCTACTTTTTCTAACAGGATAATTTGCATTTTTAATTCCTCATTACAGGGCTAAAACTGTTTCTGAAATCAGTCTGCCGTGTCTTTTGGTAGTCGCGCGCGGAAGTTCCAGGCACTATCCAGACACGCTACGAAAATTAGTAATGTGTACATGTATGGCCCTAACACGAATAAACCGATGTATACCACGGTCATCCACGCAGGGCTGGCTTTGGTCTGCGTGACCAGGCCATGGAACAGAGCCAGTCCGGCAAGCATCAGCGGTATGGTAAATACCGGCATCAATCCTGCCAGCTCCGGATCTAACTGGCTGGCGCTGAACATCACCAGAATCACCGGTAATGTAAATGCCAACGGCAGTCGAAGCTGTTTGAACTCAGTACCAAACCCGCCAGGGTTATAAAAGGTACTTTGCCAATAGCGTCCCAGTAACAGACACAACATAAATACCAGCGAATGAAGCGCAGCCAGTACGCCATTCATCATCGGGCCAACTAAAGGCTGTATTTGAGCGGCCATTTCCGGCTGCTCTTTTAACGCCTCAGCAATGGCTTGTTCACTGCTGGCAACCACCTGAGGTAACACATCAGGTAATACCGATGGCAGCAGAAAATACGCCACAATGCCCAATACTGCGGATGCCATCACCGTCCAATCAAGACGAATACTGGTACGCAGCATCACCGCCAGGGCGCTGGTGCCCAAAGCAGTTAATAACGGAGTCGGATCGCCCATGGCCAGCCAGGCAATACCCGGCAATAACGCCCATAACACAACCTGACCCGCTTGTTGCCAGCCATACCGCAAGATCACCAGTGCCAACAACGCAGCACCGATCCAGAACAATAACGGGAAAGCTAAACAACCACCGGCCGCGACAGCTGCCTGCCAGCGACCGGACATGGCCCATTGAGCCAATTTTTTCATCACATTCAACCTAATTTGAGATCCAATTCTACGTTCACCAAGCGTAAGCGAGGCCATGATAGCAAGGCAAAAATGACCAAGTTCGCGCAGTGTATGAAGATATACATGAGCACAACGAGGTCATTTTTAACAAAGCTAGCGCAACGCAGCTAGCTTGGATCAATCAACTTAGTTGTCGTGCTGATCAGTGTACGGCAGCAGTGCGATGTAGCGCGCGCGCTTGATCGCAGTAGACAGCTGACGCTGATATTTTGCACGAGTACCAGTGATACGGCTTGGTACGATTTTGCCAGTTTCAGTGATGTAGCCTTTCAGAGTATCCATATCTTTGTAATCGATTTCGGATACGCCTTCAGCAGTGAAACGGCAGAACTTACGACGACGGAAAAAACGTGCCATGATTAAATCTCCTATTACTCAGCGCTGTCTTCAGCTTGGGTCTCTTCAGCAGCTTCTTCAGCAGCTGGTGCTTCTTCTGTAGTCTCAGCAGTTTCCTGACGAGATTCAGAACGACGACGATCTTCGCGGCTTTCAGCAGCTTTGATCGGAGAAATTTCGGTAATAGCTTCATCACGACGGATTACCAGGTTACGCAGAACAGCGTCGTTGTAACGGAAGTTGGTAGTCAGTTCGTCCAGGGCTTCCTGAGAACACTCAACATTCATCAGAATGTAGTGTGCTTTATGAACGTCGTTGATTGGGTATGCCAGGTGGCGACGACCCCAGTCTTCGAAGCGGTGAATCTGGCCACCGTCAGCTTCGATTGTGTTGGTGTAACGCTCTACCATGGCTGGTACTTGTTCGCTCTGATCTGGGTGTACCAGAAAAACGATTTCGTAGTGACGCATTGTCAGCTCCCTATGGGTTTTAGCCTTCCGGCCCATCCGGTAAGGCAAGGAGTTTGTCCTCATGTCTAACAGGAGACATGAAATCAACCGATAAAAACCGACCGATCAAGGGACAAAATGGAGCGCGGATACTAACAAACCCGAGCGAACAGTTCAAATATCAGGCAAATTTTCCGGATTTAAGCTCTAAAACCGCTGACTTTGTATCGGTTTGTATATAAATGTAAAAAAATGCATTGAGCAGAAATTGAATAAAAAATATACTCATCCGCCACTAAAGAACGAACAAGCAGAGCCTGATATGCCTTCCTCAACACCGGTAGCCTTGCCTTTATTGATCACGACCCTGACATTAACCGCCTGCGGTGGTGGAGGCAGCAGCTCTTCCGATCCCACGCCAGAAACCAATACACCTGAAACGACCGAGCCAGCACCCGCCTCCCCCTCCGGTAATGCCTTGCTGCGCAGCACAAACCTGACAGCCGGAGAACAGTGCCCAACTGGCGGTACACGCGTCGATACCGGACTGGATAGTAATAACAATGGTGTATTAGACGACCAAGAAGTAACCGAGACTCAATATATCTGTAATGGTGCTGACGGTGCTGACGGTGCTGACGGTGCTGACGGTGCTGACGGTGCTGACGGTGCTGACGGTGCTGACGGTGCTGACGGTGCTGACGGTGCTGACGGTGCTGACGGCAAAAATACCCAGTTGCCCATCATTAGCAACTCCCAGGCAAATGAAGACAGTGGTCAGATAACCTTTACTCTGTCACTTCCTGAGCCAGCAACCGAAACGGTGACGGTGACCTGGGGCACGGTCGATGTCACCGCAGAGTCCGGTGAAGACTACCGCGCCAGTGCCGGCGAACTGGTATTTGCGGCAGGTGACCAAAACAAACAAATTCAGATTGAACTCATCGATGATGACCGCTATGAGTGCAGCGAATATTTTATGCTGCAGACGAGTAGCACTCTGGGTAGCTCTGCCGGTTTTGGCCGTATTGATTACGATGGCGATGCCGGTCCGCAACTGAGCTTCGCGCAGTCAGCAATGACTATTAATGAGAATGCTGGCAACGCTACGGTTCAGGTTGAACTGCAAGAAGCCAGCTGCATTGATAATCAAATAACGGTTTCTCACTCACAAGTTGCCGCCTTAGATCCTTACGCCGAACATGCTCAGGCAGGCAGCGACTTCACCCTAACCAGTAGCTTTATTATTCCAGCCGGGCAAACGTCTGCCAGTTTTGATGTCACCATTATCGATGACAATGATAAAGAACTGCGCGAAAGCCTGCTGATTAATTTATCGGGCGCTGGTCAGATTGAAATGCCGGCCAATCCTCTTCAGCTGGATATTTTACCGGTCACCGCCCGCATTTTTGGCGGTTATTACTCCAGCTGCGCCTTGTCTCAGGACAATCTTTTAAAATGCTGGGGCTATGGAGAGGACTATAACTTCGCCACTGGCGGAGAAAAAGAATATGGCACCGCATATGGAGAAGCCGACCTGCAATACAGTTGCAACGAAGGTAATGCAGAAGGCCTGATGGTTATCCAACAAATCGCTAACGATGACAACACCTGCAGCGACATGCTTGGTGGCATTAGTTATCGCCGTGGCCCAGACAATAATGGCAATGGCCTGTTGGATGATGATGAACAGAACAAAACCGGCAAATACTGTAATACCGCAACAAAAACCTACATTTACCGCGAGGAGCCTCTGAGCGCCGATAAGTTTGTTTGCGAACAAGGTGGTAAAGGCCTGTATGTTGGTGTCGATGACAACAACGATGGCAAACTCCAGATTTCAGACATGGGTTCCAACCTGCCCCCGGCACTGATTGGCGATGAACCATTATTAGACCTTACCCTGGGTGAAGACTTCAGCTGTGGCTTGTTCTCTGGTGGCGATCAACCCAGCGACAATATCGTTAAGTGCTGGGGTGACGATGATTACACCGGTCTTGAGCGTGACAATGGCAATAGCTCAGTTACCGGTGACGACCTAGCGGAATTAGGCAATGCACTGCCTGCCGTTCAATTAGGAACCGACCGTTACGCCACGGCCATCGCTGGCGGCGATGATCATACCTGCGTGTTATTGGATAACGGCCGGATTAAATGCTGGGGAGAGGCAGGCAGCGGTCAACTGGGTTATGGCGATACAACCGATCGTGGTGACAACACTGGTAGCATGGGCGACAACCTGCCTTATGTCGACTTAGGAACCGATAATGAAGGCCAGCCTCTGCTCGCTAAATCAATCAGTGCCGGATACACCAGCAGCTGTGCAGTACTGACCGATGGCCGCGCGAAGTGCTGGGGCCGGAATCGTTCCACCATATTAGGCCTCAATGATGACGAGAGTTATAAAGGCAGATCCACCTTCGATATGGGCAACAACCTGCCTTTTGTTGAGCTCAACAACGACCTGGCTGAACAGATTGAAATTGGCTACCGACATGCCTGTGCCATTCTCACCGATGGCCGCGTCCGATGCTGGGGTGATAATGGAGACGGCCAGATTGGCTTAGGCCTTAGCGATAGAACCATCGAGAGTACCGCCTTTGAACGCAGAGAGTCCCTGTGCGCAGATCAGAACTTGCTGGGCCGGGTTAATGTGATTGATCCAAGTGACCCGGCGACCAGTTGTGACCTGGGTGGACTTGAATATCAACAAGTGACCGACCTCAATGGCAATGGCGTAATCGATAACAATGAACCCAGCAGTACACGCGAATACTGCCATACCGACTCACAAACCTATATTAGCGAAACCCGCTCACTGCCAGTTGGCTCGGCATATTGCCCGGATGCCGGAGGCACACAAATCGATATTGGCTTTGATAACGGCGATGGCCGCCTCAGCTCCATCGTTCGCCGCGATGAAAATATCCTGCAAACTGGCCAGGGGCTGATGTTTGATCAGTTAATTGCTACCTATTACAACACCTGTGCACGCCTTTCTAACGGCGAGCATCGATGCTGGGGTGACGAAGATTACGCCATTAATGGCGACCCGAGTGGTAATGACTGGGGCGATGATGATGGTGAGCTAATTGCCACAGCACCGCAGCCAGATATGGGCAGCGGCCGAACAGTCGTTGAGTTTGCCGGTCGTGGGTACCAGATGTGTGCCTTATTGGACAACCATGACGTCAAATGCTGGGGCTACAGTGAATACGGCGAGTTGGGCCGTACACAATTTTATGATGAAGAAGTTGGTGATGATGAGGGTGAAATGGGCGATAACCTGCCCGCAGTAGAGGTCTATTAACTGCTCGTCTGTTAAAAGCACCTGCTATTAGCACCCCTGTTGAATAACACTGCGACATCCTGTCGCAGTGTATTTTCCCGCAAAAGTCTTAATATAATCCATGGGCTATGAGGGTGGCTCAGCAGTTTATAAGACGCCCCCAGATCCATCTTCGGCATCGGTCAATGTCGGGATTGATCTAGGGGCGTTTTTTATATAGCTGTAGATTCACAGTGTTCAGAAAAAGTACTGTCTTGATACTCGCCCTTTACCCACTTCCCTTTTAAGTGCGTACCATCCGAATACCTGACCTCTCCTTCTCCATGGAACATACCGTTAGCAAACTCTCCGACATAAATATCACCACTGACATATGTGAATGTTCCTAAACCATTCCAATAACCATCACGATATTGTCCCTCGTAAAGATCACCATTTGGCATAAGGGTCTGGCCAACACCGGACAACAATCCTTCTTTCCATTCCGCGTTAACTTTCGCTCCATCAGAATAACTGCAACGACCTTTACCATGCATCAAGCCATCTCGATATTCAGCCTTACATACGTCACCATTGCGGCCTGTAAAAACACCAACTCCATGATATACACCGTGCTTAAACTCGCCTTCATAACGATCTCCCGTTGGATCAATATAAATGCCATAACCATGCAAAGAGCCATCTTTAAATGACCCTTCATGAGTCCAGCCAACACCGGATGTAAAGATCCCTTGTCCTTCTATCAAACCACTGTTGAATTCTCCTTTATAAGAAGAACCATCGCGCCACTCCAATTTTCCCTGACCATGGAACAGCCCATCTTCACAGTTGCCAATGTAAACAGACGAGTCTGGAAGTTTTGCTTCACAGTGTTCGGCATCGATATCACAAGACACTACGAGACAAACAAAGCCTATCCATTGATAAAATTTCATAAATCCTCTCCCTGAACCCATAACTATCAACATTGAAGTATCAGAATGCCACCTAATAACAGCCACAACAAACTAGGTGATATTCACTACCTCTTTAAACACAAATATCTTTTCTTCAACATCAAACCCAAAAACTCGCTATACAGTGTCGAGTTGTGCACAAGTCAATATGCCCAACCCATTTTTCCACTCTTTTTTTGTTCTGGCCAGATTGTGCATAAAGCACGCCTGTCAATAGTGGAGTTGCTCACAGAATCTGTGAATAACTTTGTGAATAGTCTGAGCAAAACCGTCACAAACCCTATAAAACCGTACTTATAGCAAACTGGTCTATTTTTTAACCAGCTCATAAAAAAATAAAAAAACCTTATATTTCAAGGCCTCCAGAGGTTTCTGATACAAAGGTGCCAATTTTATAACAGCCAAACAAAGTCAAGCACTGCGGAGCACTTTTTATGACAAAGATGAAATACGGGTGGGGAAAATTACCGAAGACTTTCCACAGTTTCTGTGGATAATTCTGTGAATTTTTTGATTATAACAGCCGCTAACGGGCATTCGTTAAAGCACACTGTCAGTTTGGTTGTTTTTTAACCAGATAAGTTTAAAGAGTAAAAAAAACCGCATTCATCAATTGATGAATGCGGTTAAACAACTTCACAAATTCTTCTTGATCAGAATTTATAGCGAACGTCAGCCGATACGGTCCGCTCTTCCCCGGCAAAACAATCACCACGGGCCAGACAAGAGTTTAAGTGCTCTTTATTGGTAATATTGCGGCCATTCAAGCTGAAGAACCAGTTTTTCAGCTCATAACCAAGCATTGCATCGTAGAGCGTAAACGAATCGGTTTCTAACTCTCGGTTATCGCTGCCATCATATGTAGTACCAACGTAACGAGCCCCCAGACCAACACGGAAGCCAGTCAGCTGATTCGCAAAGCGGTGAGTAACCCAGGCAGAAGCCTGTTCTTCAGGGACGGCTTCCAGCTTAGTAGAAGACCCACCATCTTCAGGCTTGCGGGTTGCATCCAGTTTTGTATAACCCGCAATAAAATCAAATTGACCTAAGGTGCCTTGAACTTCAAGCTCATAACCGTCAATCTCAGACTCTACCTGGATTTGGCTTAGAACATTATTTGGGTCAGTCGTCAGGCGATTCTTTTCATCAATTTCATAATAAGCTGCGGTAATTAACAGCTTGGTTCCTGCAGGTTGATATTTAACACCTGCTTCTACTTGCTGACCAGTAGCTGGCTTATAACGCTTACCGGCGTCGTCAGTACCTGCAATCGGTTCAAACGACTCAGCATAACTGACATAGGGTGACAAGCCATTATTGAACTGGTGCATTACCCCTAACTGATGAGTCATTTCACTGTCTTTATCTGAGTCTGATTCACCTTGTGTACTATTTTTCACATGATCGTGTCGAAGGCCTGCTGATACGATCCAGTTTTCATAACGAATCTGATCCATCAAATAAACGCCTTGTTGCTCCAACGTCGATGACGGCCTGTTAGCCGGTCGCAATGCATCCAGAGCGGCCAGGCCTTCTGCTGATAATTGACCATATTGCGGGTTATATAAATCCAGTGATAAATCAACGGCAGCGCCTGGGTTAAAGGCAATTACCTGAGCAGTGTTGATCTCTGAGTAATTATTATCAGTAGTAATATCCTGCGCATCCAGACCGAATACCACTCGATGTTCAAGTGATCCGGTACGGAAATCAGCATTTAAACGAACATCCAATGTTTTTGCATCGGCAGACAATTTACTGGCACGAGCAGTACGGTTAGCGGTACGGCCATCGGCTTCAAAACGATGAACATCGCTTCCTGGGTAAAAAAGAGGCTGGAACGACTGCGGAAATACAACCGGCCACATGGAATCATATTTCACATCACTTTGTGAATCGCGGTAGTTAGCCGATAACGAGAACACCTCATTAAAAATATGATCAAAACTCAGAGTATAAGCCGTTTGCTCGGAGTCAAAGCGATCAAAGTCAGGCTCACTCACAAACAGAGATTGATCGATATCACCATTAGGGTTAGGCAGTACTGTACCAGCCAGTGGCAGGAACTGCGTAGATGATCCAGTCTGGTCTTTCTGCTTGTTCATCATCAACGTCATAGAGGTTTGAGCTGATGGGGCCCAAGTCAGAGACGGCATCAAAATCATGCTGTCATCGTCTACATAATCCGTTTGCGATTCCGAATCACGTTTCAAAGCCACCAAGCGGTACAAGAACTGCCCGTCCGCATCAATTGGGCCAGTCACGTCCACCGCTAACTGCTTTCTATCAAACGTGCCTACTTGTGCCCAGACTTCACCGCCAAACTCAGCTTGAGGGCGCTTGCTCACCATATTAACAATACCACCAGTACCGGATTGACCATAGCTGACGGATGACGGGCCTTTTAGTATTTCCAGGCGCTCCAGGGTAAACGGGTTCTGACGAGTATTGTTATAATTTCCGACCGACTTTCGCATGCCATCCAGATATAAAATAGGTCGAACGGCACGAATGGTTGAAGAATCTGTACGAGAGTCGATACCAAATGATGCGCCGTTGACACCAGCAGAATATTGCAATGCATCCTGAATGGTCTTAACACCAGTTGCGGTGAAGAAATCCTGCGTAATCACAGAAACCGAATAAGGTGTTTCTGTGATTTCTACATCCATTCTGCCAACACTGGTTGTGCGCCCTTCAAAGTTATCACCAACAACAACGACTTGATTTAACACAACCTCATCTTCTGTTGGCACAGTATCAGCGGTTTCTGCATTCACAGAAGCCGCCATCACAACGGCTAACGCCAGAGGCGCTTTAGCAAACAACTTCATAACCCTATCCTTAATAAGACTAATTACCATTCGTATAGGTCGCACACTATATAGTTAGAAGAGTCATTTGCAATATATTATCAGTTAGATTCTTATTAATATCTTTAGGGGAATATACGCATAAAAAAGCCACTGACACATAATGCGACAGTGGCTTTCGTATGGTTTAACCATCGATAAAAACGGCTTATCAGAACTCGTACGTCAGATTCGCGCGCACCATTCGTGGCTCAACCGGATGGAAGTGTTCATCTTCGATACCTTCAGCACCGGCTGGCACGTCTTCTCCAGGCAAACGCGATTCATATAAGTAGGTAATGTCATTACCTTCTTCATCCGTCAGGTTAATCAGCTCAAGGCCCAACTGTACCGATGGTGTCACCTGATAATTTGCCTGTGCGTTTAATAAGGTCACGGCGTCCGCTTTACGGCTGTTATCTTCATTTAAAGCAAACTTACCAAAGTGGCGAAGGCGTAAACCGGCATTCCAGTCCCCCAGACCATCAATGGTCATACCCAAGCTGAACACCTGCTCAACAGCACCAGGGATATATTGCTCCTTTTCACCTTCTGGCTTCAGACGAGCGCGACTGAAAGCCAGATCCGAATCCAGAATCAGCCAGGGTTGTGGCTGC
Source organism: Bacterioplanoides sp. SCSIO 12839 (assembly GCF_024397975.1). NCBI lineage: Bacteria > Pseudomonadati > Pseudomonadota > Gammaproteobacteria > Oceanospirillales > Oceanospirillaceae > Bacterioplanoides > Bacterioplanoides sp. SCSIO 12839. Next base: position 572,624 of record NZ_CP073745.1, on the reverse strand, counting down.
CAGAAAACACTGGCTTCAACACCACGGCGTTCGGATTTATCCGATGCTTCGGTTGTGCCATCATCGCCAACAAAGATTAATTCAGAATCCAGCGTCAGCCACCAGAGCGATACAGCCAGCTGCAGGTCATTCGCCAGCTGCGTTTGCAGACCCAGGTCAGCCCCTTCACTCTGAACCAGCGGCGTAGCATCCTGCTCAGCAAAACCTCGTGCATCGTTTGAGTGAAAACCCTGGCCATAGTTAGCAAACACCTGAGTCTGCGCTGCCAGTTGATAAATCAAGCTGAATTTAGGGCTTACACGTGTATCACTCTCACCGCTGCTGTCGTTATTTTCCAACCGGTTTTTAACAATCGCTGAAATATAATCGAAGCGCGCGCCAATCTGAGTGCGTAATTTGCTGCTCCACTGGTGGTTGTTCTGTACAAATAACCCTAAACCAGTTTCTTCCACCCGGTGACGAACACGGCGCTCATAAATATCGCGATTTTGAGTACCCGCCAAACCCACATCGGAGATGCGATCATGGCGTAAATCTATCCCCGCCTGCCATTGGGTTTTTTCGCCGTTGTATAAATCCAGCAACGCAGAACCACCTAAGATTTTACGCTCGTCATGTTGGTGAAATTCGTCGCCATTATCCTGATCAATGGCATAAGTATGATTGGCATATAATTTCAGTCCATAATCAATCAGGTAAGCATTGGTTCTTAATTCACGTCCGCCAAAATCATTCCAACCTTCATAACTCAGGCTGCGACGATGCGTCTTACCACCGGCATCATCATCCAGCGAATCAAAACGATCACCACCATTATCAACGTAACGCTGAGGCAGCTGATCGGTTGCGGTCCAGTCATTCTGATATGCCATGGCAGTGATCGCACCACCGTTAATGCTGTCACCAAATGAATATTTGATCAGACCAGAATATTTTTCCTGTTCCTGTTCCACTTCCCATGGGCCGTCATAACGGCTGGTGTCTAATGCAGCAATCAGTTCATCACCGTTATTCAGTTCGCTGCTACCTGCTAATAAAATGCGTTGATAACCGTATTCACCGACACCAACTTTTAACAGGTTATTATTTAAACGCTGACGGGTATGAATACGCACGGCACCGGCGTTGGCAAAATCCCCTTCACTGGCGTAATACGGACCTTTTTTATAATCCAGTGATTCAACCAATTCTGGGATCAAAAAATTAATATCGGTATAACCCTGACCATGACCGTGTGTGCGCATATTCACTGGCATGCCATCAATAAAGGTCGCAAAGTCAGTGCCGTGATCTAGATTAAAACCGCGCAGGAAATACTGATTCGCTTTGCCTTCACCACTATGCTGGGTAACGATTAAACCCGGAACTGTTTCTAATACCTCGCCGGCACGGCTGATCGGGCGCTGCTCAATTTGTTCTGCTACAACGGTACCCATTGAGGCCGACACGGCTTCGCCAACCTGAGCCTGACCTGATACCGTTACATTGGATAATTGTGCGTCATCGGCACTGGCATTAATACCCGCCGCATAGCTGGATGAAGACCACAAAGAGGCCAGCGCCACTGCCATAAATAATGGGGCACGTTGATTGATTGTCATACACTTTCTCTGCTAAAAAAATTAACTGATTTATTGACCGATTAAGATCAGTTTTCCGGTTTTGGGGTCTTTATAAACCTGCCCCATTGATTGATAACCCTCAGCTTCACCACGTTCTAATTGCTGGCGTAACGATTCAGGAATATCGGTTAATTCCTGACTGCGCTCCAGCTTCACATCATTGTCTAATTTAAAATGTTGTTTTAATTCCGGACTCACTGCGACCAGCGCGGCAATTAACCCACAAGCAAAAACCAGCATAATATCGACCAGGTTAGCTAACGGGCCGAGCGGTTCGTCATCCTGTGCATCAAAAGAAGATGCGCGCCAACGATCACTCATACTTATCACCGCTGAATTGAGCCATGGCTTTGTCATACCAACGACGGCGGACACGCCCTAACACAAACCCCACAATCCCCGCCAATAAACCAATCACCGTGGTATCAAACGCAACGGTAATGGCGGTGGTTAATACGGTTAATTCGCCATCTCCCAAAGCTGCTAAGCCAGGGCCGAGCGGAATTAATGTACCCATCAGCCCCAACATGGGAGCAATGCGGGTAATAAAATCGGCACGTTCAATGCGGCGTTTTCCCATTTCCATCAATAACGCCTGGTCACCGCGCTGAACCAAGCGCTGAATGCCACCCAGGCGTTCTCCTAATGCCAGGCCAGATTCGTACAAGGCGAGTAATAAAAAAAATAATAACGCCCATACCACAGGCTCCAACAAAAAGCCGGTAATCTGATGCATGATGTTAAGAGAAACTGCAGAAAACACCTTAATCTCCTCAATGGGGAAATCAGGCAGGGGAATGCGAGGGCAAAGCCATCGGTCGCTGAAAAGCACTGAAAATACAGGACCATTCGCTCAGGGCACCCCGCCTGAAATCTGGTTTACTTCAGGCCGGTCTCCGGGCTCAGAATCAGGCTGTTAAATACCTGAGGCCAACCTTCCCGTCATTCAGTTGCATGATATGCATGCACAAGACAGTGGTTAAAGGCCAAACTGCAGTCACAGTTCTTCCATACCGTTGCGGGGGCAGCACAGGAATAGTGTCACTGTCTTCAGATAAGCAGCTTTACAACATAGCCATCTGCCGACAAGGCAAAACACCGTACCTGTTTCCCGATTATCCTTACGCCTGAAATCATTAACAAAATTTTAAGTCATTAATGACAACTAAAGTTATTCATAGCAGGGCAAGGCACCTGAAAGTGAGCAGCATGTTATCAGGTAATTTTTCTCATTAAAAGTTAGACAAAAGCGGAAAGGCATAATAAGCCCCTTGTGTGATTCATCACACAAGGGGCTTCAACAACAGACTTGCTCAGAAAATCGATCAATAACAAATTATTCAACAATCAAAGCCGACATCATCTTCTGACCGAGGTCAGTATGGTGTTGCATGGTTGAAAACTGTTTCGTGATTGCTTCCGGGCCAAAGGCATAAACTGGAACAGGTGCAGCGGTATGGGTGCCATTACCCCAGGTAACACTTTGTTTTTCTGCAACTTCACGGGCAATTAATGCACCTGTGTCTTCATCGGCGTAGACATAGAAATCAGAAAAGTCGTTAAACTTAGGAATATTGGTCGCACTCAGATATTTATGATCCGGATGAACATCTTCTGCAGGCACATCATAACGAGCGGCAATTTTTTCTCCGGAAGCATCGTCAATATGAAAGTCAGCATGCAAACTTTTGTTCACTTCTTCGACCCAGGCTGCCGCACTGCTGTTAGAAAAATCCCAGTCGCCATCAACGGCACTTAAAATATCGTAGAAAGAACGTTCCTGAGCGTAAATTTTATCCAACGTTGCCAGTGCACCAAAGTTATATTGCGGCTGATAATCACGTGGGCTGCCGTCAGCCTCCACCATGCCATCCCCCTGTAGTGTTTTTGCTTGCGGAATATCATGTTTATGGTAGGCAAAACCAAAGCCGCCGGTTTCGTGGTCTGCAGTCACAACAACCAGAGTATCATCACGCTCGGCCGCCCATTCGTAAACGGCCTGAACCGCTTCATCAAATTTCAACATTTCATGCAATAACCAACCAGTGTCATTAACATGGCCAGCCCAATCGATCTGCCCACCTTCGATCATCAGGAAAAAGCCGTCCGGATCTTTAGAAAGAATATCCAGTGCTTTTTTAGTCATATCTACCAGCGACGGTTCATCCGCACATTTGCTGCCAGACTCAGGAGACGCATTATTTTTACAGGCGGTGTATTCAATACCATCATTCATGGCAGAGTCATCGAATAAACCCAACAATTTACCGTCATTAACTGCGGCCATTTGTGCTTTATCAAAAGCGAGCTGATAACCAGCTGTTTTTGCTTCCGCAAACAAGTTACGCGCATCATCGGCACTGCGTTTAGATTTTTTAATCACGTGTGACGGAGCATTTAATTCCTCTGCCAGTACTGCAAAATCATCAACTTTAGGTGCCCAGTGGCGAGAACCACCACCTAACAGCACGTCCACACCAGCTGCTAATAAATCTTCGGCAATCTCATTTTCCATAGAACGATGCGGGCGGTGTGAGGCAAAACCCGCCGGCGTCGCATGGGTTAAACGTGTATCGGTAATCAGGCCGGTTGCTTTGCCCATTTTCTGAGCTTTTTCAAGAATGGTTTCGACTTTATTACCTTTATCGTCCAGACCCACCGCTTCAGAAATCGAACCTTTACCGGTTGCCAGCTGAGTGGCGGAACACGCCGAGTCAACAATCAGCCCTGCATTAGCGCCCATTGGAGCCGTCATCGATAAACCTAACGAGCCATTTTCAGCCAGGTTTTGCAGGCCTGTGGTTTTATTGATTCGAGCCGCATTCGCCGGAGAGCGACGAGCGTACTCTTCCAACAAACCAACTTGCTGTGCTCCCATACCATCGCCAATCATCAGAATCAGGTTTTTCACCTGCCCTTGATTATTCGAATTATCATCTGAATTGGAATCTGAATCGCTGCCGCAGGCAACAAGCAAAGTTGATGCGACAACAGCGGCCGACAGTTTGGTTAAGGCTTTCATAAATATCCCGATACCTGTAATTATCGATTATTTTTTTACCGGTATGTGTATACCGTTTCACAAGTTGCGGGATCCTAGGTGGGCTTTGTTACAGTTATATTGCTTTACTGCTTGAATACTCATTCAACATAAATTTTGTCGCAATATGGCAATTTATTGCTTAAAAACCAATCCGTTTGAAATGTTATCTCATAACAAATAAAGGTATTTAAAAAGCGTAATAAATGCATTCCACTATTTATACACTTTATACGCTCGTAATGATTTAACTATAAAGCCTTAACGCTTCGGCGATAGCAATGCGGTCGGGTTGAATATCCACAATCTCTAATTCTGATAATGGCTGCCAGAAAACGGATTCTGCTTCCAGCGCTTCAATGTCGCCTTGCCACTCAGACACCAGATAATAATGCAGCCGCTGAACTTCGGTTTCCGTCTCCGATTCTGCCGTATGAATAAGAGAACAAACATAACCAGCGGATTCGGCTTCAATCGTTAACTCTTCCATTAATTCACGCGCCAGCGTTTGCAGGTGATCTTCTCCAGCTTCCGCATGACCACCGGGAATCATGACCATCGACGGATCAAACTCTTTATCCGCACGACGCTTCTCCAGCAACACCTGATCATCACGAATCAAGATAAAAGACACACACTCAGCAAATTCCATATTAACGATCTCATCACTCTATAACTGATTACGATTTTAGCGATTCAGGGTGCGACAACCTGCCACATTTGACTCTCACCGTAACTCGATTAGGCTGCGCGCAAACATATTAGCAGAAGTCGTTGTTATGCCCCGCCTGAATCCTCTATTTATTGCTATTGCCTGCACCTATCCCTTCTGTGGCTATGCTGACACAGCCGACGCCGTTGAGCTGACGTCTGTTGCCGTGCAGGGTACCCATACTCCACTATCGCGCCAGGATATGGCCCCCAGCAGTGACATCAGTGCGGAGCAATTACAGGCACTGACCATCACAACCGTTGAAGATGCGCTGAAGTCGCAGCCCAATGTGATTGTGCGTAAGCGCTATGTTGGCGACCCCAATGCCACACTGGGTATTCGCGGTAGCAATATGTTTCAGTCAACCCGTTCACTGGTGTTTGCCGATGGCATGCCGCTGCATTATCACTTACAAACCCGCTGGTCAGGTGCGCCACGCTGGTCAGTTGTTGCCCCGAACGAGCTGGAAAAGCTGGAAGTTATTTATGGCCCTTATTCCGCAGAATACGCCGGTAACGCCATGGGTGGTGTGATTAATTTAACCACCAAAACACCACAAAAACGCGAGATCAGCGTTAACGGTGCATTATTCCAGCAGGACTACGATATTAATGGCCGCGATGAATCGTTAAAGGGTGGCCGCTTCTTTGCTTCTTACGCCGATAAAATTGGTAACTGGTCTTTATTTGGTTTTTATAACCACCTGGAAAACAAAGGTCAGCCACAAAGTTTATTCGCCAGCAGCGACAGCAGTGATGAAAATCCAACAGTGGTAAGCGGTGGCTTACGCCAAAAAGATGCATTTGGTGATGACGTTATTATTTACGGTGATTCCGGTGTCGTCGACACGTCTACCGATTTATACAAACTAAAAGCGGTTTATCAGAACGATGGATTTGAGTGGCGTAACACCATCGCTTATGAACAGCGTGAAAACGATACCACAGATACCCGCAGTTTCCTCAAAGATGCCAACGGCGACACTCAATATGGCGGCCATTATATTCAGAATGGCACACCGTTTTATGCTACGGACTCACGCTCACGTTTTGGTGACAGTCGTCAGGATCGCAACAGTTTATGGTTAGGCACCGGCATTACCGCCCCGGTAAGTGATCACTGGTACGCCAAAGTGGATATCAGCCAATTCAGTATTCTGACCGACGAGCGTATTCGTACCTCGCGCAAACCCAGCGACCCGGCATTTGATGGCTCAGAAAACATTCAGGAGTTTAAAGGTTCCGGCTGGCAAACACTGGATACCAAGTTGGCTACCGATCAATTATTTAATCGCGCTGATATGAGCCTGAGCGCGGGTTACCATTACGATTTATATAAACTGCAAATTAATACCGGCCGTTACAACCCGACTAATAATGAACCGCAAAGCAGCCAGCCGGATTCCGGTGGTGATACCGAAACCCAGGCATTATTCAGCCAATACCAGTGGCGCTTTGCCGATGACTGGGATGTCAATGTCGGTGTGCGTTATGAACAGTGGCGGGCGATGAATGGCTTCCGCAAGGAAGGTCAGCATCCGGATCGTAAAGAACATGCCTGGTCACCTAAGTTTGCCGTGGGTTGGCAGTTTGCTCCCGGCTGGAGCACTCGTTATTCCTTAGCCAAAGCAACACGCTTCCCGATTGTTGAAGAGTTATACAACAACGTAGATATCACCCTGACGCAAAATATTGCTAATGCCGAATTAAAACCGGAGCAAGGCATTCATCAGAACCTGAACCTGAGCAAACAGTTTGATCGTGCCGAGTTGAGCATCAATCTGTTTTACGACCGGGTGCAAGACACGATATTTAATCAGCGCATCGTGAATCGTCGCAGTACCTTCCTCAACGTTGAGCAGGTAAATACCAAAGGTGCCGAACTGACTTACGACATTCATGGTTTGTTCCATCCAAGCATTGATATGATCTTTAACACCAGTTATACCGACGCACGCATTGCCCGCAATTCATACACACCAGAGTCCGAGGGCAAACAATTCCCACGGATTCCCGAATGGCAAAATAATCTGATTGTGACCTGGCATGCCTTACCACAAGTGGATCTGAACAGCCATGTACGCCGGGTCAGCAACAGCTATAACACGCTGGATAACAGTGATACCGAAAGCAATGTCTTTGGTGCCATTGATGCGTACACCTTTGTTGATCTGAAAGCCAACTGGCAGGTCACCCATCAGGCAAAATTAGCGTTAGGAATTGATAACCTACTGGATGAAGAAGCCTACGTGCATCACCCCTATCCGGGACGCACCGTTATTCTGGAAGGCGGTTATCGCTTTTAATCTGGCATTTATTTAACACCCGATTGACGAACACGACGCTATGAAAAAACATCAACATCAAACGTTATGCCGCTGGCATTTTTTTGCCGGCTTGTACGTCTTACCTTTTATGTTGATGTTAACCATCACGGGTTTGGTGATGATGTTTTATCCTCAGATTGAGCAGTGGCAATATCCACATCTGGTTCAGGTTGACGCCAATGGATCAAGCTTACCCCTAAGCGCAACACAACAACTGGATATTATTAAAAAATCGTACCCGGGGTTCCGGGTGCGTCAATATCAACCACCTCAAAGCGCAGACCGCTCCGCCCGTTTTAAAATTGTCTCTCGCCAAACACCCACTCAGATTATTTTTCTTAATCCATATTCTGGAGAAATTCTTGGTCAGCTCAGCGCACGGGATACCTGGTATTCGATTGCCGATGATATTCACGGCACCTTGATGTTAAGCAACGTTAAGGTTGGTGATAATAATTTAGGCAAGCTCGGCGATGCGTTAATCGAACTATCTGCGGGTTTCTCGTTATTATTATTAATCAGTGGTATTTATCTTTACTGGCCAAAAAAACAAAAACAGCCAATAAAATATTCGTCCATCAAACATTGGCTGGGGTTTCGCTTTTCAAAAAATAAACACGGTAACCTAAGTCGCAGCAGCTGGAAATCCATTCACGCTTCGCTGGGTATCTGGCTCTCCATTATTCTGGTGTTTTTTGTATTAACCGGTATGGCTTGGACCGGTATCTGGGGACAACAATTAGTACAACCCTGGAGCAGTTTTCCTACCGAAAAACGTGCCAGCAGCTGGCAATCGGACCCGGCTTCAACACTCGCTGACCACGCTCAACTCAACACGGAAAATAACGAAGAAGTGGCGTGGAATCTGGAACTGGCTGCCGTGCCCCAGTCCCGACCACTAACAAAGCCTCAACTTCAATCCAAATCGCAGTACCAGCAAGAAAAGATAATCCCCTTGCCACTCGAACAGATTATGCAACAGGGCCAACAACTGGGCTTTGATTATTTTCGGGTTGCGTTACCGCAAACACCTAGCGGGGTGTATACCCTGATGTCAGTGACGACCAGTGGCGATGTCGTTGACCCTCGTAAAGATCGCACCGTACATATTGATCAATACACGGGTCAGGTATTAGCGGATATTGGCTGGCAGGATTACAACCCGGTGGCAAAATCCATGGCAGCAGGTATCGCCTTGCATAAAGGCCAGGTATTCAGCTGGAATTTATGGCTGAACACACTGGCGTGTGTATTACTGGCTTTTTCTTCATTCGCGGGTCTGGTGATGTGGTTTAAACGTCGTGCCGGTAAAAAAATAAACGCAAGAAAAAAACCATCGCTGACCGCGCCTGCAAAACCCAGCCAGCAGGGTATGCCAAAGACAGCCGCTTTCTGGTTTGTTCTGACCGGTGTTTTGTTCCCACCCACCGGAGTAGCCATGCTGCTGTTCTATGGCTATGAACAGTTTCAGCAACCAAAAAACGATTAACAGGCCTTAGTCAAATTGACATTTCAGCCAACTATCAGTAGAACAACGCTCGATGCTGAAGCTTAAATAAGCTCCAGGTGGAACACCGGTGCGAATCCGGGGCTGTACCCGCAACTGTAACGTCGGCTGTTTATTTGCCCGGCGAAGCCAGATACACAAGCGTCTATTTATTATTTTTTTATCATGCACCGGGCGGGAATACTCGGTACTGGCGATTCCTGTGTTTCTAGATAACTTAGGAATCTGTGCGGTACGTTTTCTCTCCCTCAAGCCCTGCTGACTTGAGGTTTCTATGCGGTATTTATCGATACTCGTTCTTTTCACCCTGCTCCTGCCCTGGCAGGCGCTGGCGGCCGATGACTACTTATTAGTCTTAACATCACAACGAAATGCTGAAACCGTGGCAGAAGCCGCGCGTTTATTAAAACAACAACATCCAGATCTGACGGTGAAAGCACGTACCGATGGTCAGATTTATGAAGCCGATACCGAACAGCGAGCGCAACTTATTCTGAATGCCAGCGCTATTGTCGGTGCTGGTTTATTTGGCCCGGCGGTTGCCGAACTCACGCCGCTGCTAAAAGCCTATCACCAGCAAAAAAAGCCATTATTTATTTTTAACAGTGATCACCGCCTGGTGGGCATGAGTGAAATACAGGGTCAGCGTTTTTTCAGCAGCCAGCAGCAGGTTCGAGAACTGGGAAAACAACGCGCCGAAGACAACTTTTCACAATGGCTCAGCCGCCTCAAACAAGAAAACCCCAAGCAGTCATTATGGCTACAGGCGCGTGCTTATTGGCAAGCCGGTGGTGCCGATAACAGCCAAGCATTATTTAACTGGGTATTTCAACAATTAGGTGAGCCGGTAGCAGCTGCGGCACCGTTACCTCAACCACGCCTGCGCTGGTTTGCTAACGGTGAAATCCAGACGCAGTTTCCTGCCATTAACAACCAGCCGCTGGTTGCCATTCTCGATCATGCTGGCGGTGGCCGCCCAGCCGATGCGGCGTTATTGCGTCACCTATGTCAGCAAATTGAAGCGCAAAAGCAACAATGTATTGGTTCCCTGGCGTATTGGGGCGAAGCCGGTGTAAAAGCGGTTGAGCAATTAATCCCTTATCAACAGCAACTCAGCGCCATTGTGATGCTGCAGGATTTTGTCATTGGTGGCGGTGAAGGCCGTGAGCAAGTGAATGCTCTGCTACAACAACTGAATGTACCGCTATTAAAAGCGATTAAATTACGCGACCGTAGCGCGGTGGAACATCAGTTATCGGCGGATGGCCTGGCCGCTGAGAAAGTCTATTATCAGGTGGCAATGCCAGAGCTTCAGGGCGCATCTCAGCCGCTGATTATTGCCACCGCCGGAGAGCCTCATAACGACGCCATCAGTGGTATTCGTATTCAGGCGATTGAAGCCAAGCAAGAAGGCTTAAATACCTTAACCGCTCGCCTGAATCGTTGGCATACCCTGCAACAAAAAAACAATGCCGAAAAACGCATTGCCATTGTGTATTACAACCACCCGCCGGGTCGCCATAACATTGGAGCCGATAACCTCGACGTACCCGCTTCGTTATGGCAAATCCTTAATCAGTTAAAAGCTCAGGGCTATGACGTTGGCGAATTGCCGGAGTCACAAGACGCGCTGCTTGATTTATTACAACAAAAAGGCGTTAACCTGCCACGCGATGCCAATGCACTGAAGCAAATGGCGGGGCGTATTCAGAAAATGGAACCGGAGAATTACCAGGGCTGGTTTAATACCTTGCCTGCCAGCGTTAAAAACGAAATGGTGAATGGTCCGTTTGGTTTATTACATGAACAATTAAAAGCCACCATTGTGGCGAAAAAACCTGAGCTGGCTGATGGCCTGCTGCATCATACCTTTGAAGAAATGCACCACCTACTGGAAGGTGTTGATCACAAAGGCCGTGAAAGAGCGTTGGCCTTAATTGAACAGTTAGAAGTGTGTTATTTACACACAGTTGAAACAGCACAAAAAATTAACAACGGCCAATACCCGGCTTGTCTGGATAAAGAAGCGCCACAACTGATTAAAGCGTTACAGAAAACCGGTATTGAAGGCTTAGGCGGCTGGGGTGAAGCGCCCGGTAAAGTTATGACCTTAAATGGTCAGTTATTATTGCCCGGCCTGCAATTTGGTAATGTCTTTCTTGGCCCACAACCGCCGCGTGGCTGGGAAATTAACGAAGAATTATTACACGCAAATTTGGCCTTCCCGCCACCACATCAGTACCTGGCGTTTTATCATTTTTTACGCAACGAATTTAAAGCCGATGCCTACGTGCATCTAGGCCGTCACTCCACTTATGAGTTTTTACCACGCCGTAGTGTGGGGTTAGGTGAAGACGATTATTCGCGCATTATTGGTGCCGATATTCCGGGTATTTATCCGTATATTGTGGATGGCGTGGGTGAAGGTATTCAGGCCAAGCGTCGTGGTTTGGCGGTGATGGTTGACCACCTGACGCCACCGCTGGAAAGCACACCACTGTACGATGAGTTATTACAACTGCGTCAGTTAATCGAAAGTTTTGAAGCCAGCCATGGCAGCGGTAACGAAGCCGTTGCCGAGCGTTTGGTGCAGCAGATTGTCGAAAAAGTTGACCAGCTCGAATTGCGCGATGAACTGGCACAAGCTATGTCGGCAGAGTTAGCGGTAATGGGCATCAGCTTTGAAGAAGTCGACGACGACATGCTGGTGCATGAAGTTGGTCATTACCTGACGGATCTGCAAGAGCGTTTTATGCCGCTAGGTTTGCATATCTTTGGTAAAAACTGGGATAACAATGCCGTCGAGATGATGCTGCAGTCTATGCTCGGTCGTCATAAAGGTTCCGATAGCTCACCGTTAAGCGCTGATGATAAAGAAAAACAAAGCGGCTGGAAGCAATTGCTGCAACAATCGCCGGATGCCGAGATGGCAGCATTAATCAATGGTTTGAATGGTCGCTATGTGGCGCCGGGTCAGGGCAATGACCCGATTCGCAGCCCTGACAGCTTACCTACCGGACGTAATTTTTATGCATTGGACTCCAGTTTAATTCCATCCAAAATTGCCTGGCAGTTAGGCAAAGAAATGGCTGCCGATGCGCGTAAAAATAATCCACAAAGTGCTGATAAAAATGAAGCGGTGATTTTATGGGCATCGGACGTGGTACGTGATGAAGGCGTGATGATCGCCTTTGGTCTGGATATGCTCGGCTTAGAACCAGTATGGAACAGCCGTGGCTTAGTAAAAGGCTTAAAACGCCAAACATTAGAATCAGGCCGTAGCCGCCGCGATGTGGTGTTCACCAGCTCGGGGTTATTCCGTGATTTATACAGCCAGCAAATGTCGTTATTAAATCGCGCTTCACTGATGGCGTTAGATGCCTCTGCTGATGTGATTCGTACCGATTATCCGGCGTTAACACTGGCGTTATCGGAAGCGCTGATTTTATTAGGAAAGGATGCCAAAGGTGGCAGCGAATCATTAGACTTTAATCAGGTCGCCAAACACTGGGTTGATCAGGCACGTGTGTTATTACGCGACGGCGTTGATGAAAAACAAGCTGGTGTGATTGCCAGTATGCGGGTATTTGGAGATGCACCGGGCAGTTATGGCGCGGGTATTAATCGTATGGTTGAACGCTCTGGCGCGTGGGAAAATCGCAACGAGCTGGCAGATGTTTATATTCGCAGGATTGGTCACAGCTATGGTTTAAAAGACTTTGGTGCTCCTGCTCAAAAAGCCTTTAAAACCTTATTAAAAGACGTTGAAAATACCTACTTCGGTCGCTCCAGTAACCTGTATGGCTTAATTGATAATAACGATGCCTTTGATTACCTCGGCGGATTAAGCCTGGCGGTTGAATCCGTTAGTGGTCAGGCACCCAATAACTTTGTGCTCGACCACAGCGACCCACAAAACTTTAAAGCCCGGCCATTAGGCTTAGCTTTGCGTCAGGAATTACGGGGGCGTTTCTTAAACCCGGAATGGTTAAAAGGCCTGATGGAGCATGGTTATGCCGGTGCCCGTACCATGGGTAATGAATTCCTCGAATATTTATGGGGCTGGCAGGTTACCAACCCGACATTGGTTGGCGACTGGGCCTGGGAAGAAGTAAAAGCGGTTTACATCGACGATAAACATCAGCTGCAATTGGATGAGTTTTTGGCGCAAGGCCATAACGGCCATGTTAAAGCCAATATGCTGGCGATTATGTTGGTCGCTATTCAGAAAGAGTTCTGGAATGCCGATGAGCAAACCATTCAGCAACTGGCCGCTGAATTTGCGGAATTAGTCGCTAAAAATGGCTTACCTGGCAGTGGTCATACCGACCCGGATAATCCAATGCTGAGTTGGCTGGAACAGCATGTCAGCGTTGAGCAGTGGCAGGCGTTAAAACAGCAGATTGATCTGGCGCGCCCTGTTGTGGATGAAACAGTCGAGCAGACTCCTGAATATAGCCGGATTGCCGAGCTGGAGTTAAAAGCAGAAACCGTTGAGAAATTAGAGCAGCTACAACAGCAAAATGCTTCAAGCGATTCGTCTTCGGAACAAACAGAATCTTCCTCAGAAGAATCTGACAATGAAACCAGCAGCGATTATATTATGCTGCAGGTCGCAGCGTTACTCTTTGCTCTACTGGCTGTGTTTATTGGCTTCCTGCGCAGTCGCCGACTGTAACACTGCAATTGATTGTTCAGCCCCTGTACTGCTCTTTTAGCAGTACAGGGGCTTTTTTGTGTAACGTCACCTGACATAAAAGAAGCTGGTTGGTTCAGTGCTTACTTGGATTACTATTGGTCGTAACGACAATATTATTTTCATCTATATACATCTTTGATCAAGACTGATTTTATACAACGCTATACAGTGACTATATGGGGTTAGGTTACTTAACAGATCACTGTCATCTTCGGATTTTTACTCGATATAACTTTTAACGGCGCTAAAATAGCCAGCCAAATAATAAATGGCATCGCTGGCTCAGTACTCTCGTTAATCTCGTGCTAAATGCACTGAATAATTGGGAAAAATATGATCGAATTTCGTAAAAACGCTATATTTTCAAGTATATTCATAGTTTCAATAACCATCGCGCTATCTGCTTTTTGTGACATTGCCTACATATACACACTATGCGGTTTATCAGCTTGGGCTGCGTTTGGCCATTTAATTACACTTGATGACGACATGCCAGGTGAATGGAGTAATCCGGAAGGAGATAAAGCATTATGGCGAAATTCACTAGTAGCAATGGCTATAAAGTTTATGATATTTATTACACTTGCTGTAACACTATTGTCTTTTCCATCGCTAGCCCAATATGGTGGCTAAAGTATTCTATCCACCATTCTCACTGCTAAAATTAGCAACTACGATCAAATGCTATATCATTTACCGAGATAACAGCGGCCTCGGGGAAATCACGATGAACGAAAAGACCTTCAAAGCTCTGCTCGCTTCAACCGCAACAATATTCACCCTTATTTTTTGCGTCATGGTGATGCCCGCCTTCTTCGAGAACCCGGATATCATCAGCGCATTCGCCGCAGGCTTTGTGAATCCATTCGCGTCAGGATATTCCGCTGACGTTATATTGTGTTGGCTGGTACTGCTGATATGGATTGTGTACGAAGCAACCCAGTTATCCGTCAGATATGGGTGGATTTGCCTGTTACTTGGAATAATACCCGGTGTGGCAGTTGGTTTTGCCCTGTACCTGATCATACGTCATCCGCAAGTCAACAGAGAGACATAAGTCAAAGTTCTTTGCCCATCAGGCCATTCTTTTCTGTAAGGTTCGCTTGCCCAGCTTAGAGCGTTGCATTTTCACATAAGCATCATTACCCTTTATCGAAATTGTTGATGTATCGCTGCTTACTCAAGCGAAAACTCTTTCAGGCGGAAATGATGAAGCAACTGCTGGTTTTTCTTACGGTTATCTTTATTGCCACACATACTCAGGCTTTGGTTCTGAATGATGTGGAAGTCCCGGAAACCGTCACGACTCTGGATAAGCAAACCACACTTTATCTCAAAGGCGCCGCCATTCGCCGGGCATACGGTATTGTGAAGTCTTATGTTGGGCAATTGTATGTTTCGGACACCAGCCTGAATGAAGAGGCGCTGGCTAACAGTGAAGGAAATGAGCCTCGCCGAATGGTGTTTCATGTTACATCGAACAGGGTTAGTTACCGTCGCTTTATTTCTTCGATTAACGATGGCTTACCACTGAATATCAGCGATGCTGAAATCGCAGAAATAACCCCTCGCATGGACCAGGCGAAGGCATTTCTTAATATTGATATTGGCGAAGGCACCATCATTTATATTGAGTGGGAACCACAAACCGGCATGAATCATTTTGTTGTGAACGGTCAGTTAAAAGGCAGTGTTCCGGGGATTGACCTGAATAACGCCATTCTGAAATTATGGATTGGTAAAAACCCGGTCGGTCGTGACTTCAAACAAGAAATTCTAGGCCTCAACTCTTAGTGAATCTATTAAAAACCTTCCTGCTGCTGTTCACAGCTCTGGCTTTGGGCTGCAGCACATTATCCAGACAACCAGACTCTTCTGAAAAACAGTCACCTTCGATTAAACAAGCCCCTTCTATCGAGCAGCCTGCTGTGCCAAACAAGTCTCCTTCAATGGGGGCAACAAACTGGACTAGCCTGCAAGACTCCGATCAGTTTAATGCTTATCGTTATGGCCGCTTTTTTCTGGTAGAACTAAAACAACCTCACCGGGTGATTTCCACCAGTGCTTATAATGGAGGCGAAAAAACCGATCTTAAGTACCTGATTAATCATCAAAGCATGGAAGCCCGTGCGGATATGCGCTGGGTTAACCGGGTACTGAGCAACTCGAAACAACAATATCAGCAGTTAATTGCAGACGAGTTAGCACTCAACCCAAATGAGCTGGCCTTAATGGGCACCGCGGCCAATATGCAATTACTGGCACATCAGCAAGCAGTGTTTCAAGCGGACGATGCTGGTGCGTTAATTGTGGATGTGTATGCCACCGCCGGAGTGCGCGGCAATGCCATGCGCGCAGGCGATCCAACCCGTTGGTACGAAACCCCCACAGGCAATAAAAAACACACACTGAACCAGACTGAAACGTCGCAGAAAAATGATATGAATGGCACCATCAATATTATGGTGCTGATTAACCAGCCCGTCTCTTCCGGGGCGATGAATAAGCTGCAGATTATTGCTACTGAAGCAAAGTCAGCTGCCTTGCATGAACTCGCCATCAGCAGCCGTTACAGCCGCCATTTAGCGACGGGCACAGGTACAGATCAGATGATTATTGCCAGCCCGTTAGCGCCAAAGAATGCCTTTATGCTGGAAAGTGGCAGCGGCCATTTAAAACTCGGCGAATTGGTGGGCACAGCGGTACGCCAGGCGGTGAAACAAGCGCTGGTTTGGCAAAATGGACTGCCGGCTGCAGAGCAAGCCAATATTTTCAACGCACTGGGCCGCTTCGGTCTGAATGAAAAGAATTTTATTGAGCGCTTATCAGCCTATCTGCCAGAGCCGGAACGACAGCAAGCCAGCAATAATCCGTATGCATTCAGTCATGAAAACCGTGTTGTCGCGGCTGCTTATGCGTTTGCCAGCGTGTTAGACCGATTCGAATATCAAACGCTGACGCCTCATATTCAGGCAGAAACGTTGCGTGACTTTGCCGCTCAGGCGGCGGTTGCCCTATCCGGCAGAAGTGATCGTTATAGTGAATATTGGCAACAGCTGCAGGCCCCTGCACCAGTCAACGTAACAAGCGAAGCAGCAGCAACCGAACTGTTTATTCAGGCTCTGGCGTTAGGCTGGCTGGATAAATGGCCGGATCATTTATTATCGCCAGCCATCTCTGAACATCAAAAGGCTACAGGTGATAAAAAGGCGAACGACCATAAAAAAACCATCGCCTTTTTACATCTTGATCCTCAGCTGGGGGATTTAGCCGGAAATACCGCGTTGTTAAAGCAAGCCATGATTCAGGCGGCACAGGCCGGAGCCGATTGGATCTTAACACCAGAGCTGGCACTCAGCGGCTATCGCTTTACCTTAGCCATAGGGGACGATTGGATTCAACCTGCTCCGGATCGCTGGACCGCAGAACTACAACAGCTTGCCGATGAGCTTGATGTTGTACTCTTCCTTAGTCATGTTGAACAGGTTAACAACGGCAACAAGTACAACACGTTATTTGTGATTAATCGTGACGGTCAGATTATTGGCAAACACCATAAAATTCAGACCATCCCGGTGTCTGAAGCCTGGTCGACTAAGGGGACAAAGCCACAATTAGTCACGGTGGATGAGCAACAAATCGGGTTATTAATTTGTGCTGATGCCTATCGCCCGCAACACGCTCAGGCATTAAAAGATGCCGGAGCTGAACTCATTATCTCCTCCGCCAACTGGGCACCCGGAGACTATGGCCCAGGTGATAGCTGGCGTAACCGTTCGAAAGAAACCGACCTCCCCGTCTTTGTGAATAACCGTACCGGACTAGAAGTCCGCCCAGAGGTTGATGGCAAAGTTTCACAATTCGACTTGCGCCAGGCCATCAGTGCCGTGGCCTATCAGGGAGAACACCGGGTTGAACATCAAAGCCGTCATAACAGTCTATTATTGGTTGAATGGGACTTTGCCCTGCAACAACTGATCAGCCAGAAGAGCGTTGAGCTTCAGCCATAGCGACTGAAGTCACCGGTTTGAACTTTTTGCCTTTTTTAAATCTAACGCTTTAATACTGTCAGATGTTTATCTTTCATTACCGGAGTGTTGTTTATGCGCGCGTTCGCTTTCTTGTTTTTCTCATTACTGTTTTTAGGTGGCTGCCAGGCCAGTCATCACGTCGACGATGGTTCACCACGTAATGGCGACCTTGACCAGACGAAACCAACATTAACGGTCTGGCACGCACAAACTCAACAATGGACAACGCCGGAGGCGTTTTTTGAATTAGAACTGACACGCTTAAATGGACCGACTTACGGTACCCGCACTGGTGACAGTTACCCTGATTATGATTCGGTTGAAGAGTGGCAAACGCTGATTGATCAACTCCCCGACGGTCGTGTCTGCCCAATGGTGTTCTTCCACAAACGCTGGCGCCGCCTGCCAGATGTATTGGCACTGGATGAAAGCCTGCGCAATTACGATGGCTGCCGGGATGTGTTTAAGTTTTGAACTTATTTCTTTTCAATTAATATCAAATAGTGACATTCCTGATTATATGCCTATATAATCAGGAATATTTCTGCAAGAAATACAACATAAGAAATCGCTGATTTTAACATTTAAAAACGCCCACTATTCAATCCCCAAAATTCAACACATAAAAACATGAAAAGCCAAAATACAAACTACCTTCCAGCAGTTGATCAAATAAGAGGAATTGCTGCTCTTTTAATATTGTTTTATCACGGCTTAACATTAATATCTTATCAACTCATACACGAAAAACCATTTACATTTAGCCACTGGTTGTCAGCTTCATCGCCCATATCGGCAATACTAGTCGAAGGCCACACCGCCGTTTCGCTTTTCATGGTGCTGAGTGGATTTATTTTTACTGCAGGAACATACAAATCAAAAATAAATTATAGAAAGTTCCTTTACAATAGATTCTTAAGAACATATCCCCTTTTCATGGTGGTACTATTTATTGGAATATCCACACACCCAAACAGCTTTAACGTTCTTGGTTTCCTCCAAACTATATTGTTTATGGCCAATTACCCCGGCGCAATTAATGCAGGAAATTTTACTCCGATGTTCTGGACTGTTGCAGTTGAGTGGCAGTTCTATCTTATTTTTCCGATAATTTTGTTATTTACAAACAGTTATGGTGGCAGGTATTTAACAGGCTTAATATTTCTTACCATCGCCTTAAGGTTCATTGCCATTGCTAACAATGGTGACATATACAATATTACTTACCTGACTTTATTAGGAAGGATCGACCAGTTTTTAATTGGAATATTACTAGGAATAATCTACATAAAAAAATTCAAAGAAGGAAAGATAGCCAATGGATTATTTATAACCTCAACATCTTTAATATTCTTATTCGCTTATGCCTTTAATCAACTGGGAGGCTGGCCATTAAATCATCCAGCAAGAGTTATCGCGCCAACCATTGAGGCAATTCTGTGGTCTTCCTTCATATACGGATACTTGTCGTTCAACAAGAAGCTACCAAGCATCATAACTTCCCCACTAGCATCCGTTGGATTAATAAGTTACTCCATATACTTATTACATTTTATATTCATTGGGTTATGTATCGACCACAACATCATTTTCGAAATTTTCGAAGACAGGCACATTATTAATTCAATCATTACAACTGCGATCGTTGTATTCCCAAGTACAATAATTTTTTCGGCATTAACTTATAACTATATCGAAAAGCCCTTCCTTGGGATACGGATCAAATACAAAGAAGAGTAGTTTTTAGCCACCACATCAGCTACATATAGCTGATGTGGCTAAGTGTTAAACTTGCTGCAACAGCCTTAAAAACAGTTACAGCAGCTTTAGCACTCTTTGGCGCAGGTCATTCGCACTGACCTGCTGAGGCTCAACAGCCACTCCGGCAGTCAGAGACACTTTTGACCAAAAGCGTTTAGGCTTAGTGGTTAACGCATGGCCACCTTTATGTGAGAAAAAGCTGCCCCACAAACCATCCAGCGCCATTGGAATCACAGGCACTGGCGTTTCTTCAATAATACGTTCGATGCCTTTTTTAAACTCATCCACTTCGCCGTCTTTGGTGAGTTTACCTTCCGGAAAAATACAAACTAACTCACCGTCATCCAGTTCAGCTTTAATGCGTTCAAACGCATTCTCATACATCTCTGCATCGGCTTTTGGGGAACAAATTGGAATGGTTTTCGCCAGTTTAAAGAAAGTTTTTAACCCTTTCATTTGAGCGATATTTTTATCCATCACAAACCGGATCGGACGTTGATAAGTACCGGCGATCAACAAGGCATCCACATAACTGACGTGATTACACACCAACACCGCCGGACCTTCTTCAGGGATATTTTCCAGGCCTTTATGGCTCACACGGTACATAGTGTGGCTGAGAATCCAGATGCCAAAACGCAAAACAAACTCAGGAACCTGCGCATATACATAACTCGCTACAACCAGGTTCATAATGGCTAACACCAGGAAATAATCACCTATCGACATTTCCAATACCGCCAATAACAGAATCCCAACACCTGCACTGACTACCATAAATAAAGCATTGAGTACGTTGTTTGCGGCAATAATTTGAGCACGGTTTTTATCATCACTACGCTGCTGAATCAGTGCCTGTAACGGAACCACAAACAAACCACCAAAAGCGCTGACCAAAGCAATATCCATCATCAGCCGCCAGTTCGCAGAATTTTCGATAAAAGCCATGGCTGTCATGCCTTCGACCACCTGGATCTGATCAATGGCAAACCACAAATCAACGCCAAACACACTCATCCCAAGCGAACCAATCGGCACAATGCCCAGCTCAACTTTATGACCCGACAGTTTTTCACACACTAATGAACCTGCGGCGACACCCAATGAAAACAGTGTCAGCAACACAGTCACCAATTGGGTAGAACCACCGAGGTATTCTTTGGAAAAATTCGGAAATTGAGTTAAATAGCTGGCGCCAATAAACCAGAACCAGCTAATGGCAACAATCGACAAATACACCGCGCGATTTTCCCGAGCCTGGCGAATGGTATTCAGCAGTTCAGTAAACGGATTCCAGTTGATATTCAGTGTTGGGTCATTCGCTGTTGCTTCAGGAATAAAACGACTGGTTAGTAATCCAAGAATGGCAAAACCAACAATACCGGCGGCAATCCACTGGGCACTGTTTTCAAAGTCGAATAATAAGCCCGCACAAATGGTACCGGCGAGAATGGCAATAAAGGTACCCATTTCCACCAGCGCGTTACCACCCACCAACTCATCCTGTGATAAATGTTGTGGTAATAACGCAAATTTTACCGGACCAAAAATGGCCGACTGCAATCCCATTAAAAACAATAAGGCCATCAATCCCCAGACGTTTCCGGCGAGGATCGACACCGCAGCCAACGACATAATCACCACCTCTAATGCCTTGGTCCAACGAATCAGTTGTGACTTTTCCATCTTATCGGCAATTTGCCCCGCAATCGGAGAAAACAGAAAAAACGGCAAAATAAAAATACCGGCTGCCAAGTTCGTTAGCAGCGCGCTGTCGTCGTTACTGGCAATGCCACCAAAAGCAATCATCAGCAACAAGGCGTTTTTATATAAATTATCGTTAAACGCACCCAATGCCTGGGTTAAAAAATACGGTAAAAAACGGCGTTTGGATAATAATGAAAACTGACCGTGCTCACTCATTGAGGACATCCTTTTATTATTCGTGAAATCAGGGCTCAGCGAGCCCAGGATATGACGTAATGATGAATTAACGACTCAATCATCGAATCGGCATTGCTAAGGCTGTCGGAAAACAATTTGTCCCCAAGCGACAGCGTACAGATTCCATGAACCGATGCCCAGACCGTTCGTGCCGCCTGGCGGACATTCTCAGCGTCGGAAGATAATTCCACCAGCGCCTGTTCAATCATGGCAAACAGCTGATCAATACGCTGTTGCTGCCAATCAGGAATCTCATCACCAGCGGGTAAACGGTGCTCAAACAGCAGTTGCCAGCAATAAGTATTCTGCTGAGCAAATTGCAGATACGTCTTACCGAAGAATTGCAGCCTCTGCATGGCAGTCAGTTCATGATCTGACTGATGTACTAACGATTCCGCCAAACGATCCAGCGTAATCGCGCTGACACTCAGCAATAAATGATCATAACTGCCAAACACGTTAACCAGAGTTGCCGGAGAATAACCGATGGCTTGCGCCAACTTACGCAAACTCATGGTATCGGCTGGTTGTTGCTGCAAATGCAACTGCAGCGCCTCAAGTGCCAGAGCACGGATTTCGTCGTGGGTATGATCTTTTCTGCGTGCCATGCTTAGCGCCTTAACCTTGAATACCAGCAGTATAATGAACAGCGTTTAAAATCCTAGCATTATTTTAAACGGTGTTTATAATCATGTTCAATTCAGGCAAATAAAGTGAACAAGACCTATGAAAACCAACAAAAAGCGAGTAATCACTTATCTCTTGGGAGTTAGTTCATTGAGCATTAGCATTGTGTTGGGCAGCCAGTTAGCAACCGCACTGCTCCTCAGCCTGTATGGCTTACGCCGTATCCGCGCGTTTCGCAGCATGATGAGCTGATCACGAATAATCACCATTGCTTAGCTTCCAGAGCAGTAAACACACATTCATATCGATCTTTCAACACTTCAGCAATTGACCTATGGTAGACAGACCGGCAGTCAACTTTCCCGGTTCTTAAAGGATAAGATGAGAGGATTCGATGATGAGAAAATTAATAATACCTGTTGCCATTTCTGCGATAGCCTCCGCCTGCGGCGGTGGCTCATCTTCAAGTAATGATTCACCCCCTGATTCAGAGATTCCAACACAATTAACCGGTACATTAGTTGATAGCCCAGTAATTAACATTGGATACCGGACGAATTCCTCTCAAGGTGTAACGAATAACCAAGGGCAATTTCAATACCAGAGCGGTGAAAATGTTACCTTTTTTATTGGAGACCTTGAGTTCCCCTCTGCACCTGCGGCTGCAACAGTAACGCCGTTAGACCTGGCAGGGGAAACCGATACCTCATCACCTGAGGTTGTTAATATGTTGCGTTTACTGCAAACACTGGATCAGGATGGTGATGCGGATAATGGCATTACCATTACTGAAGAGGCTAAGGCTGCGGCATCTGCAATTAACTTCGATGTACCAGTGAATGAATTTGAATCATCTCCGGCTGTTACCAATCTGGTATCAAATTCAGGCTCACCCAACACCTCGCTGATTTCAGTAACTGATGCCGTTAATCATTTTGAAGAAACACTTGAGGATATTACTGGCAATATCGAAGGCGTCTGGACAACAACTACGACCGATAACGACTTACTTGCTTTCGTTTTCTTTGATGATGGCACATACCTGCATCTGGAAGTCGATGAAGAGGCTCCGTTCGATGAAGAAAATGAAGAATCGGGCATGGAGTGGGGCAGTTATTCCAGAAACCCGGTTAGTGGCCAACTGACCGTTACCCAAACCTTTGATAATAATGGCGATACCGGCCTGACTGATTTTGTTGGTAAAGGCACCCTGTTTGCTCAGGTAGATGGTGATTCACTCACCATACAATTCGACGACAATAATAATGGCTCGATTGAAGCTGACGAGTCACTGACCTTCTCTCGTACGGCAGAGAATGGCTTGCAAGGCGCCTGGTTTACCACCGCCACTGATAACGACTTATTGGCATTTATCTTCTTTGCCGACGGTACTTATGTCCATGCCGAAGTTGATGAGCAGGCCCCCTTTGATGAACAAGGAGAGACATCTGGTATGGAGTGGGGCACCTATTCCAGAAACTCTGCCAATGGTCAGCTTACCGTTACTCAGACCTTTGATAACAATGGGGATACCGGGCTGACTGATTTCGTTGGTGAAAGCACCCTCTTCGCTCAGGTAAGTGGTAATTCTCTCACCCTACAATTCGATGACAATAATAATGGTTCAATTGATGGGGATGAGTCTCTCGAGTTTGAACGCCTATAGCCCCGCAACTCGCGTCCGCTCCTTTGAGTGGGCGCTTCCTCGCTCATGATTAATCAAACGATGACAGTCTCAGCGCGCAATGGTAGCCTTTCGGCTCGTTTTATCTGATTATTGAGCCTATTCATGAGCGATTTTCAACAAGCCAAAGCTACCTTCCTGCAACACCTGCAAAATGATGATCACCAATTTGCCAGCACGCTGGCTTTTATCGAGACATGGTTTGATTTCACCCCATCCGCTTTCCAGAACGGTTCGGTTGCCAATGCCGTTGATCAGAACCAGGGAAGCTGCAAAGTATTTGCGCTGGCACAACTGCTGGAGCTGACACAGGATCAGACGTTGCGTTGTTTTGGTGAGCATTACCGCGATGTGGTTGCCACCCCAGACGTAGATAACCACCACAACCTGCGTCGCCTGTTAAAAGAAGGCTTAACCGACATCACCTTTGGGCAGTTCCCACTGCAGCAAAAAGCCTAAGCCTTATGAGCAGCACGGACGTTAAAATCAAAGCGGGATTAGTCCCGCTGACAACGCTGACTTTCAGTGGCGATGACCTGGAACAGATTCAGCTGCAGTTATCACAGAAAAAAGCCGAAGCGCCGGCGTTATTTAATAACCTGCCCTGTGTGCTGGATCTGAATGGTCTGGATGCCATCGACCTGGCACAACTCAAAAGCATTTGCCGGAATTCCGGATTACAGGCCGTTGCCGTCAAAAACTGCCCGCCAGCGATTCAGCCACAGCTGAATGATTTGCAACTGGCGGACCTGGGTCGTGGCCAAACCAAGCAAGCCCCTGCCACTTCGCAAAATGCTGTAAAAGATCAGCCATCTGTTGAAGAAAAACACCAGCGTGCCGTTAAGATTCACAACTCAAATGTGCGCTCGGGTCAGCAGCTGTATTTTGATGGTGATCTGTTCATTATGGGCATGGTCAGTGCGGGGGCTGAAGTGATCGCTACAGGTGATGTACATATTTACGGCGCTTTACGCGGCCGAGCACTGGCGGGCGCCAAAGGTTGCGAAGCTGCCATCATCAGTGCGCAGCAATTTGAAGCCGAGCTGGTTGCGATTGCCGGGCAATATAAGTTGTTTGAAGATGAGCACGAGCAACACAAACAGCCAGTGGTGATTCAGCTCAATCAGAGTGACACTGACGATAGCGCTAACTTGAATATCATGGGTGTTTCATAAATACTGTTGAAAAACTACCTACGTTGCCATTACTGCGTTAAAAATAGGCTCGGAATGCTCATTTATTACTTATAAACTGCGCTTTCTCACCCATTTTTTGCCTTGTACTGGCGGCCTCGGAAACGTTATTCGACAAGCTGTCAGCCATTTTTACGACACAACACTAAAAATTAAGGGATTTACGCCTTGGCTAAAATCATCGTTGTTACCTCCGGTAAAGGCGGAGTGGGAAAAACCACCTCCAGTGCAGCCATCTCAGCCGCACTGGCGATGAAGGGAAACAAAACGGTTGTGATCGATTTTGACGTGGGCCTGCGTAACCTGGACCTGGTCATGGGCTGTGAGCGTCGCGTCGTTTATGACTTCGTCAACGTTGTTCAGGGTGAAGCTACTCTGAAACAAGCATTGATCAAAGACAAGCGCCTTGAAAACCTGTTTGTTTTGCCAGCCTCGCAAACCCGCGATAAAGATGCACTGAGCATTGAAGGCGTGGAAAAAGTTCTGAACGATTTATCCGAAGACTTTGATTACATCATCTGTGATTCTCCGGCAGGCATCGAACACGGCGCTCAGATGGCGCTGTATTTTGCCGAAGAAGCCATCATCGTCACCAACCCGGAAGTGTCTTCGGTACGCGACTCTGATCGCATTATTGGTATTCTGCAAAGCAAGTCGCGCATGGCCGAACAAGGCAAAAGTGTTAAAGAGCACTTATTGCTGACGCGCTACAACCCAGAGCGGGTTGATCGTGGTGAAATGTTGTCGGTTGAAGATGTCGAAGACATTCTCGCTATTCCTCTGCTGGGTGTGATTCCGGAATCCGAAGCGGTATTAAAAGCGTCCAACCAGGGCATCCCCGTAACTCACGATGAGAACAGCGATGCCGGACAGGCGTACGATGATGCCGTTGCCCGTTATTTAGGCGAAGACCGCCCACATCGTTTCTTAGAGAAGCAGAAAAAAGGCTTCCTGAAACGCGTCTTTGGTGGCTAAGGAGAGCAACATGAGTTTAATGGACATCTTCCGCAAGGAGCAAAAAAGCTCAGCCAGTGTCGCCAAAGAGCGTCTGCGTGTTCTGGTCGCCCACGATCGTCTGCGTAATAACGGCCCGGATTATCTGCCTCAGTTACAGCAGGAGATTCTGGCAGTGATTCGTAAGTACGTTCATATCGAAGACAACGATGTGAACGTACAGCTGGAACAACAAGGGCAAACCTCCGTGCTGGAACTGAATGTAACCCTGCCGGAAGATCAATAACTTCTCCTAGCGTTATTTCCCTATGCAAACACTTATCAACAGCTGGACTCAGAAATCCTGGGTGCAGCGCGTTGGCCTGCTGCTGGCCATCATCAGCTATGGCTTGTTATACCCCGGCGTGATGGAACCCATTATGACCCTGAGTGCATCAGTGAGCTTATTTGGCTTAAAAACTCAGATGTTTCATGAAACCCGCTCCATCTGGGAAACGGTCGAAACACTACATAACCTGGGCTACAGCGGGGTTGCCATCGCCATTGTCACCTTTAGTGTGGTGATTCCGGTAAGCAAAGCATTAATGATTATTTTCACCTGGCTAAACCCTTCTCCAGGGCGTTGGCGCTTTATCGCCGCGGTAAGCAAGTGGTCGATGGCGGATGTATTTGTGGTCGCCATTCTGGTGGCCTTCTTTACCGCTCAGGCTACCGCGGAGCTAGAGGCTGAGTTGCTGCAAGGTTTCTATTGGTTCAGCGCGTTCTGTTTATTATCGATTGCTTCAGGACAGCTACTGGCGCATCAACCTTCAACCGATAACCCAGGCTCCTAGCACTTTCTCTATACAATTACTTTTAGCCACCGCTCAGAAGGGCCATCCATGGCCCTACTGCGCTACCGAGGCATCCTGCCTCTGCTTTAAAAGTAATTGCACAGAGAAAGCGCAGATACAATCTTCTGCTAAACTTTTCACGACCTAACTTTGTTATTGAGTAGTGATAGTTATGACCACCGTAGCCCTGCACCATATTCTGTTAAAAAGCCCGCTGCTGGCCGAAGACATTGTTAAGGAACTGGAGCTGGGGGCGGATTTCGGTGACTTAGCAGAAGAATATTCCGCCTGTCAGTCGGCGACTCATCAGGGGTTTGCGGGCTACCACTCACTGGATACCTTGCCGACCCCACTGGTTAAGGCTCTGAGTGACTGGGATGGCGAAACACCTTATACCCCTGCGGTAAAAACTCATCTGGGTTTTCATATCCTCAAGCCCGTCGCTAAGTTAGAGCGTGAGGTGTTAACCGACGAACTGGCGGATAGCGATATTTAATGCATTAACAGGAAACCCTAACGCGTTAAATCCTAACTGGTTAAATAAAGCCCCAATGCTTCTCTCGCGCTGGCAGCAATCAGTGATTGTTTAAAGGTCACTGAATCAGCCAATAACTCAATTCGCTGCGCTGCCAGGCTGATCAGAATATGTTGTTCACTCGGCACCTCATGATCTTCAGCACCTTCGGCGTCCAACAACACATCTTCTTGTAATACAAAAAAACCTAGTTCCGACATACTGCCATCTTCGTGATAAGCGATTCCCTCATATTCATTGTCGGCGGCCAGTTCAATCGCGCCTGAGGTCGCCGATGTGATTTCCACAATGGCAAAACTGCGCGGCGCCGATAAAAAGTCGCGGATCACCTCATACACCAGAATATGTGGCGCGCAAGGGTCTCCGCTGCCTGCCATCAATACAAAGTCACTGTGTTCATCTGTGGCTGGAGCCGGGAAATGCATTAAGGGTTTGATCATCGTATTTTTGCTCACAGCTTGGCTGACTTACGAACAGCTCCGGGAGTGTCTCCCATGGTTTGTTTATAGGCTTTACGAAAAGCGGCTTCGGATTCATAACCACATTGCTCAGCAATATCGAGCATCGAGCGGTTGGTGTATTTCAGCAACTCCGTGGCTTCCCGCATACGCCATAACGTCAGATAACGCATGGCTGGCATCCCCACCAGCTTCTGAAACAAGGCAGCAAATGAAGAACGCCCCATACCAGATTCCTGAGCAAGCGTAACTAAGCTCCAGTTTTGTTGTGGCTGATTATGAATCGCCGCTAACGCTTTGCTGATTTTGGGATCAAACAAGGCCACTAACAAACCTTCTTTTAACCGGCCGCTTTCAATTTGTTGGCGAATCACCTGAACAAATAACAGATACACTAGCTGGTTCACCACTGCCAGAAAGCCGGGGTTACGTTGTTTAAGCTCAGCAACGATATAGTCAATAAAGGCTCGTAACACGGGTTGCAGGCTTTGCTGGCTTAAATCCAGCACGATCACATCATCCAGGCTTTCTAATAATGGCCAGGCCGCTTTATTGGTAAAATCAAAATAGCCACACACCATTTCTGTTGTCACTGGCTCACTCGGGTCAAACCCGGCATTCACCAATTCTTCTGCTGGCGGTTGTTCGCTATGGGAAATGGTATGCGACAGATCGCGTGGAAACAGTACCAGGTCCCCGGCATTTAATACCCGGGATGGCTGACCTTCGATATGCAGCCAGGCACGACCCGCACTCACCAGGTGAAAAGGAATGTGCCGCTTACCCGAAGTGTCCACGGCCCAGGCACCACAAAAACTGCCGCTGACATACACCTCACCATGCAGCTGCAGACCAATCAATAACGAGCTGAGCGCATCTGGCTGACCGATACCGATATCTGCGGCATTCGCATTAGAAACCCCACCACTTGGACTATCTGACATATTTAAAGCACCATTAATCATTATTAATCCATAAAAACACCACTATAGTGTCTACATCAGCTGGCAACAACCAGTGATTGTTTAACCCCATAGCATTACTGAACCGACTAAAGGAAACACATCATGAAAAACGTATTTCAGACTCTGCGCCAGACTTTCGCGGTACTGGTCTTAGCAACTTTAAGCCTGGGGGCTTTAGCAGGTACTCCTGTGACCCGCGACGACGGCGTTACCGTGATTAACCTGGATGAATACAATGGTTATTTTGCCGCCCATGAAACCGTAGCGGGTCTAAAAGCCGGTGAATATGAATTTGTGATTACCAATAAATCAGACAAGTTAGTTGGCTTCCAGATTCAGGATCTGGCAACTAAATCAAACCTGGATATGTTCCCACTGGAGCCAGGTGAGAAGCGTATTTCCCGCGTGACCATTGGTAAAGAAGGTGTCCGTTACCGTTGCCCAATCAACCCAACTCCATGGTACGACCTGGACGTGATTAAGTAATTTTCAAACCGTTTTCTATCCTTACCTCCTTAGGCGCTTTCGGGCGCCCTTTTTCCTTTCTTTACGGATTTATCGCCGTGTTTTTTATATAGTGATTGGGTGACTTAACACCGGATTATTATTATGTCGTCTCCTGAACAACTAACCCCAGAGCAACTAACCCCTGAACAACAACAACAAGCCATTGAAGCTGCCACCTTTCGTCGTTTATTGCAGCATCTGGATGACAACAAAGATGTACAGAACATCGAGCTGATGAACCTGGCAAATTTCTGCCGCAACTGTCTGGCTAAATGGTACAAAGCCGCAGCAGAAGCTGAGAACCTCGACGTGGATTATGACCAGGCTCGCGAAGCCGTGTATGGCATGCCTTATAGCGAGTGGAAAGAAAAATACCAAAAACCTGCGACGCCTGAGCAATTAGCTCAGTTTGAAGCAAAGCAAAAATAACAGGCTAACGAAAAGGATCTCCCGATGCACTCAATCATGATAAGCCTGGCCATATTTGCCAGCAGTGTGATGTTTTCCACCACAACCTTGGCCGATGACCGTTATATTCAGGTCTCTGGTGCCGGAATGATTCAGGCAATGCCGGATTATTTACAAGTTAATCTGAACGTCAGTGCAACCGCGGCTAACTTAAAACAAGCCAAGCAACAGGTTGACCGGGCGATGAAGTCTCTGTTGAAAACCACAGAAGCCTTGAACATTACTGAAACTGATATTGATGCCGCACAAATTCGTAATCACGCACAATACGATTGGGTTAACAACCGTCGTGAATATCGTGGGGAGCAAGTAACCCGAGATGTCAGCATCACGTTACGCGATAAAGAACAATACGCCGAACTGGCACATCAGCTGTTAATGATTGATGAAGTTCAGATCCATGGTAGCCAGTTAAAATTTAATGATCGTCAGAGTCTTAAAAATCAGGCATTCGCCAAGGCTGTTAAGGCGGCTTTTGCTAAAGCCTTATTAATGGCTGAAGCCAGTGATAACGAACTGGGTAAAGTATTAATGATTCAGGAAGAAAATGCCCACGCACCACAGCCCATGATGGCGATGGCAAAAGCGATGTCGGCTGATGAATCGGCAGCACCTGCGCCAATGTTAATTCAGAAACAAAACATTGAAGCCCGTGTTATTGTTCGTTACCGGTTAAAATAAGTCGTGGTTAATATGTCAGAAAATACAAGCTCACCAACCATTACTCCCGGCCGCTACCGTCATTATAAAGGCATGGAGTATCAGGTGATTGGAGTCGTTAAACACTCCGAAACCGAAGAAGCGCTGGTGCTGTACAAAATGTTATATGGCGATTTCAGTAGCTGGGTTCGTCCGTATGATATGTTTGTCGAAACCATCGATATTAATGGCGAAATAAAGCCACGCTTTGAACTCATCAAGGCCGATGCTGAATGACCCCAGCCATTAACAGCGCTAAAAAAGCCAAAATTGCCTTCACGGTTCATGAATACCAGCACGACCCGGGCAGTGAATCTTATGGCGAAGAAGCCGCAGCAGCTTTAGGGCTGGATCAGGCCCAGGTGTTTAAAACGCTGCTGGTCAGCCTGACAGGACATAAAAGCCAGTTAGGTGTTGCCGTGATTCCAGTGAGTCATCAGCTGAGTTTAAAGGCGATTGCCAAAGCCTTTGGTGCAAAAAAAGCGGAGATGGCAGATCCCAAAGTTGCTGAACGAACCACCGGCTACATTGTCGGAGGCATCAGCCCAATCGGACAAAAAAAAGCGCTACCTACTATGATCGACAGTAGCGCTGAATTACAGCCTCAAATTAATGTCAGTGCTGGCAAGCGAGGTCTGGAAATTGAGTTGTCACCACATGACCTGGCAAAACTGACACGTGCGTCATTTGCAGACATTGTGGCCTGACTTTTAAGCTTTTATTAGCGGCTCAGCTCACCTGAGCCAGCTGTCCTTCCATCCATAAGCCCGGCAAATCTTTGATTGAATCAATGACAAACTCGGGTTTTATTACACCCAACTCATCCTGATACTGGTATTTCCCGGTACGCACCAAGCAGCCATGAATACCGCAATTTTTAGCGGCCATGACATCCGACATCAAATCATCTCCAACCATTAATGTCTGTTCGGCTTTGACTCCCAGATGATTCAGTGCCTGCTGAAAAAAGGATGAGGCTGGTTTACCCATCACCAATGCCGATTTATTCGCGGCAAATTCCAGTGCTTTAATAAATGGTCCGGAATCCATCTGTAAACCTTGGCCGTCATTTTGATAACGCGACATGCCTAATCCCATCAGTAACATATCTGGTGATTTCATCAGAATTCTGAATGCATGATTCAGGGTAAAATAATTCCAGTTGGCACCCAGATCGCCCACAATAACGCCCTGAGCTTCATCGTCGTTAAAACTCACTACGTCATCAAATTCATGACGAATCGCATCCGGAACAAACACTGCCATTTTTTTACCCGGGTGTGCTGCAATCCAGTCTCTGGCAGCAACCGCTGGTGTTAATATTTGCTCAGATGAACAGGGAATGGCGGAAGAATTAAGACGAGCACTGATCTGATCACGGGATAAGGTCGTGGAGTTCGACACAAATAAGTAGGGAATCTGTTGCTGACGCAACCATTTCAGGGTTTCTGCAGCACCATCAATAATGGCACCCCGCTGATAAATAACGCCATCGATATCAAACAGAATTGCTTGCATAATCATACCCTCGGCTGCTGTTCTTATTACGCTAGCCCAGCTGATTACCTGAAGATACAAAAGCCTCAACGAAAAAAGGCTGTCAATTACGACAGCCTTTCAATGAGTTACAAACAGATAAGATTAAATACCACACTCTGTTACTTTTTGCGCATCCAGCAGTGATTCATAACGTTTATCGGTCAGCGTCATAAGGAAGCATTCAAACGCTTTGATTCGCTCCGGTGTCAGGTTAAGGTCGTTGCCGCCCAATAATTCATGCTCAATATTACGGTCAACCTCAGCAGCACGGAATGCCTGGTTGGTTTCCGGGTTCAGCGTGGTGTTTGCCAGTTGTGGATTGTTTTGCTGACGTGCGCGGATTTTTGCGTGTTCATAAAACGCCAGCACAGCTTCCAGCGTATCAAACACGCCGTTATGCATATAAGGCGCCGTTACCGCCACATTACGCATCGTAGGGACTTTAAATTTGCCTTCGTTTTCCGTTTTTTCCGAGTCCGGGATTGCAGGATTTAATGCCAGCCCAAGATCAACAAAGTCTTCAGCGACGCCATTAACTGCACGCAGGTCGGTATTTTCCGGCACACCAATATTGTGATATTCAAAGCTGGTAAATATTTCTCCACGATCTTTCAGATTATCTCTTAATAAATGACAAGCACCGCAAGTGAAATCTGACGAGAAGAATAATGTTTTCCCCAAAGCCGCAGGACTAGCCGGATCGTAAATATAATCCCCTGTCAGCGATTGGTCATATTTGGAATCAAACGGATAAAACACATCAGCGTTTTTTGATTCAAATTCACCAATGGCATCCGCAATCGCGTCATAAGCCGCGTCCGAGTCATCAAAGATAGTCTCGCCATACAAGGCTTTAAAGGAAGTAATATAACCTTCATTTTCCTGGATACGGGCAACAACAGACGCTTTATCCGGCATTCCCATTTCATCTGGGTTAGTTGGTGGCCCTCCGGCCTGAGCCGCCAGATCTTTCGCCCGGCCATCCCAGAATTGTCCTCCCAGGTAACCCGAATATTCTCCGACACCACTGGTTTGCTGACTCGGCGAACGCTCTCGAGTCCCTTTGGCAAAATCTTTACTGAATGCCATGTAGGCAGCCGTTGGCGCATTGCGATCACCAATCGACGTGCCGTTATCACCCAATGACGCCGGAGAAGCACGATCCCCATCACTGGCGTCATTACGGCGTGCATCAATAAACCCACGCTCCGGATCATGACAAGTCGCACATGACTGACTGCGGTTGAATGACAGATTCTTATCGGAAAACAGTTTTTCCCCCAATTCAGCTTTCGTCACAGTGTCCACTGTCGATTTGCTGCCAGACGACGATCCTCCGCAGCCCGATAAAGCTAAAGCCGCCAAGCCGGCCGCCAATGTCAGGTACTTCATAAACTTACAACCCGAAAAAATAAATCCCGATAATTTTACTCCCTGAATGGTAATGAAACCAGTTATCAAAATTGACCGAGATCTATTTTTATATGCTTTTATTATTGCCAATCATTCTCATTTGAATTATCTTAGCCAAAACCCCAATATGCCCACACCAGAATAAAGGTTATTGGTTTTGGCATATGTATTAACCCCAAAATCAGGATAGCGATTATGAAACTGACTAAGTTAGCCGCCTACTTCGCTGCAGCAACCATGCTGGTTGCTTGTGGTAGCGATGATGATGACGACAACGATGGTTACACCAACACACAGGTTCAGAATGTACTGAACACCAATGCCGACATCGCACTGGCGGCTTACGAAGATTCGGTTGAAACCGCTAAAGCACTGCAAAAAGCACTGGCGGATTTCAAAGCTGATAAAACAGAAGCCAATCTTGAAGCAGC
This sequence comes from Bacterioplanoides sp. SCSIO 12839, assembly GCF_024397975.1. Classification (NCBI taxonomy): domain Bacteria; kingdom Pseudomonadati; phylum Pseudomonadota; class Gammaproteobacteria; order Oceanospirillales; family Oceanospirillaceae; genus Bacterioplanoides; species Bacterioplanoides sp. SCSIO 12839. The sequence goes on along the minus strand of NZ_CP073745.1, from coordinate 538,676 downwards.
AAAAAAAGCCTGGTTGGTTTCTCGTGAGCCTTATGGACAGACTGAAGTTTACCGCTTCCGTAACAGCCCGATTGATTCAACCAACTACAAAGATGAAGACGGCCCGGAAGGCGACATCAACGCATGGCCACTGGGTGAAGCGCTGATCGACTACGTAAAAGTGAACAGCACAGACTTTGGCGACGACCAGATTGGTGTTACAGCTCATGAAGCGGGTGATGACTTACCAGCAGAAATCGACGTGAACAACGCTGCTGGCAATAACATCATTGAAACCACCAGCATCACCATTAACGAAGCACTGATCAGCAACACTGCAACCGCTGATGACGAGCACGATGTGATTGCCGGTTACCACGCGATCGAATTCCTGCTGTGGGGTCAGGATCTGAACACCACAAATCAGGCAGCCACAGATGGTACCGACCGTGATGAAGCGGTGAACACCGGTGTTATGGGTGGTCAGCGCCCACTGTCTGACTTCACCACCGATGCTAACGCAGATCGTCGTCATCAATACCTGGAAGTTGCTGCCGCCAAACTGGTTGCTGATCTGGAACAGGTTCGTGACGGCTGGAAAGAAGGCGCAGATTACCGTAAAGCTTTCACCACGATTAACAGCGATGCCGATGCAAACCAGCGTCTGACTGAGATCCTGACGGGTATGGGTACTCTGTCTGAAGGTGAACTGGCGGGCGAGCGTATGCAAATCGCTTATGTGGGTAACTCTCAGGAAGATGAGCACTCGTGTTTCTCTGACAACACTCACCGTGATGTGGTTCTGAACGCACTGGGCGTTGCTAACAGCTACTATGGCGAATACAAAGGTTATGACAGCAACCTGGATGGTAACGTTGATAACACCACCCGCGCGGTTAATGGTTACGGTTTTGATGACTACCTGGCAGACACCAACCGTGACGCTCTGAACACGTCGGTTAAAGCTGCACTGAAAGTAACTGAAACTGGCTACAACAAAATTGACGATGAAGCACGTAACAATAATCGTCCGTTTGATGTGTTAATCATGGACGCCAACCGTAACAGTGCGAACCCGGTTTATCAGACCATTATCGCCCTGAACGCTCAGTCTGTTGAGATTCAGAAAGTGGCAACCGAGCTGGGTCTGGGTGAAGTTGTTGATGAGGAAGCATCTGAGTGTAATACCCAGGATCCTAACTCGGATTGTTAATGGGTAAGCAAATACCATTTGCTGATTAGAAAAGCCGGGCATTGCCCGGCTTTTCTGCTAATGACAGAACGAAATAACGATTATCATTTCCATTAAAATTTTCTCTTGAGAAGCATTATGAGAAGTTTGTTTATGATCACTCTGGGCATGGTGGCTCTCAGTGCTTGCAGTCCTAAGGAGAAATCAACCGCCCCAACCTTTGATCCGGCAGAGAATAACCCGGGAGGCGCAACAACCGTCTCAATGGAACCTTTTGCCAGCTTTGAACATCCGGCAGCCAATATGCCAAAAGAGCTGAAACCGGATTTTCATGCCGGTAAAGCGCTGGCGAATCAGCCCTGGGTAAAAGCCCCAACCGTCACCACCATGCGCGATGGCCTTGGACCGCTGTACAACTCCCGCACCTGCCTGATGTGTCATATCAAAGGTGGTAAAGGCTTTGTTCCGGATAACGGCGACATTCCCATGTTAAGTTCATTGGTACGTTTGAGTATTCCAGCAACTGACAGCCCTGATCATCAGGTTATGCTGCAACATCACGGTGTGATTCCGCACCCGGTTTATGGCGATCAAATTCAGGGGCAATCAACTTCGTTGGCACATCAACTGCGCCACTCTCAAAAAGATAATGATCAGCTGAAGCACGACATTCCACCAGAAGCGTATGTCTTTATTGATTGGCAGACATCAGAATTTACTTACCCCGACGGGCGCACAGTCACATTAAGAAAACCACAGTTACGCTTTGAAAATCTGGGTTATGGCGAACTGGGAGATAACACCTTAACCAGCCTGCGGGTAGCTCCGCCCATCCACGGCATGGGGCTTATTGAATTAATTCCTCAAATCGCTATCAATGCCTTAGCCGATGCAGAAGATGGTAATCATGACGGCATTTCCGGCCGGATTAATCACATCTGGAATAATGAAACCCAACAAACCGTGGCGGGCCGCTTCGGCTGGAAAGCCAATAAACCGTCCGTCAAGGTTCAGACCGCCGCCGCCTTTAATGGCGACGTGGGTATCAGCACCACCTTATTCCCGGGACAACCTTGCAGCCCACAACAAACTTCCTGCTTAGCCGCACCAACCGGTAATGACGTAAAGAATGTCGAATTGGCCGATGATTTATTGGAACTGGTGGTGAAATTTAACCGCAACCTGGCACCGGTTGAACGCAGAAATACAGACCAACCTGAGGTCATCGCAGGGCGTGAATATTTTTATCAGGCCGGTTGTCATCAATGCCATAACCCGGGTTTCACAACCGCAGAAAGTGATCGTGATCCGCACCTCGGTAACCAGAAAATCTGGCCTTACAGTGACTTTTTATTGCACGACATGGGGCCAGACTTGGCAGACAACCGTCCGGATTTTGAAGCCTCTGGTTCAGAATGGCGCACCGCGCCACTGTGGGGTATTGGTATTCAGGAACAGGTGAATGGCAGCAAAGCACTGCTACATGATGGTCGGGCACAAACCATTGAAGAAGCCATTTTATGGCACGGCGGTGAAGCGGCTGGGGTCAAAGCCACCTTTATCAGCTTTGAACAAGCCAAGCGTGATGCGCTGATTCAGTTTGTGGAGTCATTATGAAGAACGTGGATTTGTCCAAAAGGCAGGCATTAAAAACACTGGCCGTTGCGGGCGTTACCCTGCCTGCATTTTCCGCCGGGATTTTTCATGCCCATCAACAACAAAACGCACACCGCGAATATTGGCTCAGTGCTCAGGGAAAAAAGGCAGATAACTACGGGTTAGGCGCAATTACCGCGAAAAAGGAACAAGCCGTTAATATCCCTTCCGGCTTCCGTGGTCATGGTATTTGCCAACATCCGATCTATGCCGAAAAAGTGGTTATGTCGTCACGCCGTCCAGGCATAACCGGACTGGAAGTGAATCTGTTAAGCGGTGAAACCAGGTTGTTTAACAGCCCCGCCAATCATCATATGCAGGGACACTCAATTTACAGTCTTGATGGTAAGTGGTTATTCACCAGTGAGTCTGACTATACAACCGGCCAGGGAAAAATTGTTGTTCGTGACAGCACGTCTTTAAACGTGGTGAATATTTTTTCCAGTTATGGCATCGGCCCACACGAAATAAAAATGTTGCCGGATAGTCACATTCTGGTTGTCGCAAACGGCGGTTTACTGACGCACCCAGATTCAGGACGCAAAGTGCTGAACCTGGACTCGATGGATTCCAGCCTGACTTATATCGATAGTCGTAGCGGCGAATTAATCAGTCAACACCGTGTAGCAGAAACCAAAGCCAGCATCCGCCACTTTGATATTGCTGACGATGGTACCGTCGCCTTTGGTATGCAGATCCAGCGTCAGGCCATGGCCGATAATCATTTAGTTGCTCTGGCCGGAGTGCATAAACCGGGTGGAAAAGATATTCAGCTGCTGCATGCACCGGAAACCTTAACCGTCGCGTTAAACGATTACATGGGCAGTGTTGCCGTCGCGTCAGAACAACGATTGGCTGCCTTTACCAGCCCACGAGGCGACCTGGCCATGTTCTGGAATATGGATGATGGGACCTTACAGGGATATCACCACTTCCATGATGTCTGTGGTTTGACCATCAACCAGCAAAAGACGCACTTTGTGCTTTCCAACTCGATGGGAAAGCTGCGACAAATTCATACACAAACACTGCAGGAAGACCGAGCACTGCGGTTAGATTTTCCGTTGATGGCCTGGGACAACCATATGCTGGCCATTAATTTAGCAGGATAAATACAGGAATCAGAGATGAGTAAAATTCAGATTAAATTAGCAATCACGACAGCACTGAGCTCCATACTAATCGCTTGTGGTTCCAGCAGCGACACCACCACCAAGAACTATAAAGAAACAATCAGTACCGATCAGGCAGTCACTCAGATTATCAATCTGAGCGTCATACCAACGGTCGATAACTTCCAGCAACAGACGCAAAAGCTCGTTACGGATGTTGATACCTTGTGTGCAGATATCAACGAAAATAATCTGACAGCCGCTCAAAGTCAGTGGAAAAACACCGCTGAGGCCTGGTTTCAGTATCTGCCGTTTCATTTAGGACCGAGTAATAACAGTCCGGATCTGATCGAGCCGGAATTTATTTTTATTGATTCGTTACGTCTCAGAGGCATCAATTATACCGATACAGTGCGTAATGATCTGGCTGCAGAAATCAACAAATCTGACCCGGTTGACCCTGCAATCTTTGCCAGCAAAAACTTTCAACGTGTAGGCTTATTAGCCGCAGAAGTCGCGTTATTTGAACGCAGCAGTGATCAGAGCCAGGCTCTGGCCGATATTGTCGGTGATTACTCTGCGAATACCAATAAGTGTAATGCACTGAAAGGTTATGCCCAACAATTGGCAAAACGAGCGGATAATATCCAGCAATCCTGGAAAGTTGATTATAAAAACAGTGGCAGCAGCTTCCGTGATTTATTCCTTAACGGTACGCTGAGTACTGTTCCAAATGAAAAAGACACCGCGGCTGATGCCCAGCTGATTCTGTCCACTAACGAGTATATGGACTATGTCCACAAACGCACCATTATTAATGACGCTGGTGTGCTGGCCAATCATTCCTGGCAACTGGTTAATACCGCACTATTGTCGTTTGAGAAAATGGTAGAAGGAACAACCGGAACCACCGTCAGTTTTGCCGACCTGATGCAGGTGAATGCAGCCGGAGATCTGACCACATTGCGCAATAATATCAGCCGGGTAAAACAAACCATCGCTGACGAAAACGAAGTCGACTTTTATGCTGCGACTCTGACATTGGACGGTAATATTAAACGGGAATTAAAAAATGGCCTGGGAATTAGCGTAGGCCTGAACTTTTCTGATGGTGACTGATACACCGCAATACTAAATAGAATCACAATGCTGTCGACCCTGTCGGCAGCATTATCATTCCTACCTAATCAGAACAACGCCATTTGTTGTCCGGCCATTTCGCTGAAGCTTTCTCCGGTAAAATGGAAAATGGCATCGGCTACAGGCATCAACTGTTTTTCGACATAATGGCTGTAATCAATGGCCTGGGTTATTTCAAGTGGCTGAGCACCTGCCTGACCGATACGATATTCAATCCAACCACCACGATCAGCAAAGCGTGGTAACAGCCCTTGCAGCTTGCGCCATTGCTCCAACTTAGCGGCCGCCTGGGCATGGGGTGGAATATTTTTCTGATAAGCACTCAGCGGCCGACGCAAACGCTTACGATAAATTAACTGGTCATCCAGCTGGCCCAATAATAATGCCTGAACCTGCTGTTTCACCCAGTCACGATAGGGCTGATTCAGAAACACCCGACGATAGAGCTCTTTCTGAAAATTTCTCGCCAGGGGCGTCCAGTCAGTACGTACGGCTTCTAAGCCTTTAAACACCATTTCAGGCTCTGCGGTTTGTGTGTTTTTCACCAGCCCGGCATAACGCTTTTTACTGCCAGTTTCTTCCCCCCGGATGGATGGCATAAAAAAACGTCGATAATGCGTTTCATATTCCATTTCCAGATAACTTTCGATACCGAATTCCTGTTGCAGCCGGGTTTGCCACCATTGGTTTAAGCCGGTCACTAAGCGCTTACCAATATCATCGGCCTGCTGATCGCTAACGGATTGTTTCAACCAGACAAATACAGAATCAGTATCGCCATAAATCACATCGTAGCCTTGTTGCTCAATCCAGTCAGAACTTTGCTGAATAATCTGATGACCACGTTTGGTAATCGAACTGGATAAACGCGTGTCGTAAAAGCGGCATCCTTCCGACCCCAGAACACCGTAACAAGACGCCATAATCACTTTGATGGTTTGTGATAATGCCTGATTGTGTTGTTGCTTCGCTTGCTCACGCCATTCCCCGAGCTGACGAATTAAATCCGGCAATACATTTTTGCTTTTATGAAAGACGCCATCAAAAAAACCGGGCACCAGGTTATCTTGTTCTTCTTTTTCAGTGCGGACTTTCACCCCTTCTACCAGTCCCATTGGATCAATTTTAAAGGTGCGGATAATCGACGGATACAAACTTTTAAAATCCAACACCAACACATGTTCAAACAGCCCGGGGCGCGAATCCATGACATAACCGCCGGGGCTTTTTTGCGCGTGATAACCTTCTTCAATATTAGGCGCTACAAATCCCTGACGATGCAAACGGGGTAAATAGAGATTTTCAAACGCCGCCACCGAGCCGCCCATACGATCCATGGTCAACCCGGTCATATGGCTGCGTTCAATGGCAAAATTATATAAATCGGCTTTCAGAAAAATACGCCACACCAGCTCACAATCTTTCAGGTTGTAGTCGGCCAGAGCGGCTTTATCATGTAGAAATAAATGTTCAATATCACCGCCGCGATCGTCGCCGTGTAATAACTTGCGGTCACCAAGAAAATGCTCAGCCACTGCATCCAGAGCAAAACTTTCAAACTGGTAGGTTGCGTTTTTTAACAGGTCGATACCATCCAGCACAACGCGCCCGGCAATGTGCATAAAAACCCGCTCTTTATTCATTTTGCTTTGCCGCCACGACAACACACTGCTATCCCGGCCAAGGGTAAAAGGGATTTTATGTTGCAGAAATTTACGGCGCAAAAAAGCGAAATCAAATTGCACCACATTCCAACCGATCATGACGTCCGGGTCATAATCTTGGATAATGTCGAGAAAACGCTGTAACAGTGAGATTTCATCATCCACCAGCTCAACCCCGTCAATGGATTGCTGAGTGTCTCCCACCATCACCACGTGTTGATAATCTTCGGCATAAAAACCAATCGAAAACAGCTGATCGGGCTTACCTTGCTTGGGAAAGGACGTCTCGATATCGATTGATAACGCCTTCAGAGACGGACAATAGCGTGCTGGCCGTAAGCGAGCCGCCGTAACAGACTGATATCTGCACTCAGCCCCGTCTTCATCGGCAGACTGCAAGGAACCGTGAAGTTCCGCAGCGCCGTAGATAAAGCGCTCCATCAGATAACGATCCGTCGGACGAATATCCACTTCGCGACAAATAATATCCTGTTCGGCCAGCACATCACGCCAGCGGTAGACGTATTCGTGGGGCATATAACAGGCGCAGGCAGGTTCAAAGTCAAACGACTGTAACGCGACTTTTTCCACCCGAACAGGCCAGCCTAGTGTCACGGCAATACTCTGCGCCTTGTCGTAAAAACGCTGATCAATAAAACAAATGGCAGGTTGTGGAAATACAGTACGAACGGCCCCTTGTGCTGTTTTCCACCAGAAGGTCAGCTGTGTTCCACCGTCCGTCGGGTTCTCTTCCCAGGAAGAGGTTAATAAAAAGCCGGGAACCATCGGTTTCATGAATTTGTTTCTATACTGACCTATACGCGGATATGCAGTGTAAATAAGGAGCACTTCTATGACCACTTCTGAGACACCGTCTTCAGGGGCAACAGAATCAACGTCAACGACATCATCACCGGCAATCAGCCAGGACCCGATGTACCAGATGTTGCGTCACGACAATGTCAGCGGTTTCAACCAGGCCCGGGAGAACGGGCAGCAATGCGACTTACGCAACTGTGACTTGCGTGGATTGGACTTACGCAATATCAACCTCACGGGTATGGATCTGACCAACGCTTATTTTCGCGGAGCCGATTTACGTGGCATTGATTTCCGTGGCTGCTGTTTGGATGGTGCCAGCCTGGCAGACGCCAAAATCAGTGGTTGTTATTTTCCTCCCGAACTGGGAGCACAGGAGATTCAGCTATCGGTGGCCCAAGGAACCCGATTGCGCCATGCCTGCACGTAACAAAGCCATTGTTCCGCAACCTGTCACAAACTCGTTTAATAATAGTGGTTGTTACGTCATTAACATGACAATATCGGTTCAAGCAGTGCCTGTTTTACGCTACATTGTCGGGCACCGCTTTGTTTGATCATCTGTTCAATTACGAGGAAAAACCATGTACCTGCCGGGTAAACTATCCGATGAGACAGAACGCTTACTGCAACGCATTAACCAACTCACTCAGGCGCTGCTGGAAGGATTCGAGCTGGATCAGGAAGTCATCACCCTGGAAGGTGTAGAAAGCCTCTATGAACTGTTTGACCAACATCAGCTGTTTCTGGTGCAGGATGGCATGCTGCATTACAGCCGCAATGGCCAAACGCTGGCCAGCTTTGATGAAGGTGATATTGTTGGCATGATGGCATCGTTTGAAATGCCCACTCCGCGTTTACGTGCCGATGAATACGTTGAATTAATTCCGATCGATCGTGATCGCTTCTTACGCCATGTCTATTCCGACAAACGCCGCCAGCATTACTGGAGTCATTACCTGATGTGCCACAACGCCATGTTGCTGGATTATTTAGGCACCATGGTAAAAGAACAGGTACGCCCTGCTGCCGGATTCCAGAATCTGGAGCCCGGTGACGTTATTATTCGCCAGGGTGACACCGCCGACCTGGTGTACACCATCATCCACGGTGAGGCCGAGGTCTTTGTTGATGATGTAAAAGTTGGAGAAATCGGCGAAGAAGAAGTGTTTGGCGCCATGGCACTGTTCACCAAGGAACCTCGTTCAGCCACCGTTATTGCCAAAACGGCCTGTACCATTATGGCGGTTCCCCAAGAAGACTTTGCCACACTGATTGAAGCCCAGCCACAGGCAGCACTTAACCTGATCGAAAACCTGGCCCGACGCATTACCGCCATGAACCAGCAGCTGATTGACAAACAACAGGATTGATCAAAAAGCATACAGCCGTCAGTCAAAAGCACCTTTTTGAGAATTTTTCTCATTTAGTTGTTGCAAACCAAATGAGAATGGGTATTATTTACTTATCGGCGTCAGAGATGGCACCGGTGTTCAGCATCCAGACTCATCATCAGGATGGTGATCTCTCTCATCAAGCTAATCACGGTTATTTGCCCCTCTCTCTTCGGAGTTGAGGGGCGTTTTTTTATCCCCTTTTTTTATTGCCCTTGCGCAGCCGCCATTTTCCACAAACACATTTTCCGTAAAAAACATCCATTTGTGCCAACCCGGTTTTTTTGAGAATTTTTCGCATTAAGGTGTTGCAATGATAATGAGAATGTATATTATTTACTTATCGGCGTTAGAAATAACGTCGCTGTTCAACATCCAGACTCATCATCAGGATGGTGATCTCTCTCATCAAGCTAATCACGGTTGCTTAGCCCCTCTTCTGAGTTTTTATAAGCCAGAACTGAGGGGCGCTTTTTTATCTGCCCCCCACTTTTTACAGCCAGCCCTTGCTACAACCAATTCAACCCAGACTCATTTAATACCGTTTCCACCTGAAACACATCCGATACCCGTTCAGCCGTTAGCACCGTTGCCGCATCGCCATCGGCAATCAACTCTCCACAACACAACATCAATACCCGATCGGCATAACGTAACGCCAAATTAAGGTCATGCACCACCATAACTACCGCTTTGCCTTCTTGCTTGAGCTGCTGAACGCGTTGCAAACACTGACGTTGGTGCTTCAGATCTAATGCACTCAGCGGCTCATCTAACAGCCATAAGCCACTATCTGGCTGATGCACCTGAATCCAGCTTCGCGCCAGTTGCGTCCGCTGTTGCTCCCCTCCGGAAAGCAAACGCACTTCTTGCTCAGCAAGGTATTCGATATCCCAATCACGGATCGCTTTTTGAGTTGCGTCACGTAACGCCACGACTGATTGAGAATGAGCTAAACCGCCAAGCTCCACCACTTCCCGAACGGTAAGCGGAAACCCCATCTGGCTCAGCTGCGGAACCAGCGTAATATGCCGGGCCCACTGTTCACGAGGCCAATCATCCACCGCAGAGCCCTGAATCGTCAGACTGCCCGAAGACGGCGGACTCAATCCGGCAAGAATTGATAACAAAGTGGATTTACCTGCACCATTCGGGCCGACCAGCATCACCAGCTCTCCGGGCTGCAACACAAAGCTGATATCACTCAGAATCGCAGCCGGGCCTTTGTTTAAACCAACTCCGGATAGCTGCATAAAAGTTTGATGACTCACCACGATAAACGCCTCTTTTCACGCAGCAATAAGCTGATAAAAACCGGAGCGCCTAATAACGTTGTCACAATGCCAATGGGCAACTCAGCCGGTGCCACAACCGTGCGTGCCAGAGCATCCGCAGCGACTAATAAACAACCACCAATCATGACGGCCAGAGGCAATACCCGCTGATGCGCGGCACCGGTTAACAGGCGGGCAATGTGTGGGCTGATTAACCCAACAAAACCAATCACACCACTGGCAGTCACAGCGACAGCCACCATCGCAGCGACCCAGATCACCGCACGCCATTGCATGGATTTCACCGAGATCCCCAATGAACGCGCTTCCACTTCTCCTAACAGCAACGCATCCAGCTGACGCAGACGTTTTGGCCAATACATCAGTGCCGCCAGCAATACCGCCGCCAACCCGGCATTCCAGTACCAGTTGGCGCCAGACAAACTGCCCAGCGACCAGAAGGTAATCTGGCGCAACGCACTGTCGGTCGCCATATAAGACAACAAACCAATCAGCGCACTGGCCAGCACATTAATCGCAATACCGGCTAATACCAGAAAGCTCATCGCATGCATCGACGCACCACTCAGGCCCATGCGCATAACAATCAATAACGCCAGAAAACCACCGGCAAATGCCATCACCGGTTGCAGCCATAATGGCAACGGAAAGGACGAGGAAATCACCACAAATACCGCAGCGGCGACCGCGGCACCACCGGAAACACCAATTAAGCCAGGGTCAGCTAACGGGTTGCGTACCACTCCCTGAATCAATACCCCCGCCCAGGCCAGTGAGGCGCCTATCAGAAACGCCATGACCACCCGTGGCAAACGGATTTGCCATAAAATCGCCTGCCCGGCATCGGCTTCCAGCAACCAGCTGAAATTCTGAGAGCCGGTGAATATTCCCAACAACAGAAATAAAACCGGTAGTAGCAGGCATAACGGCAGGATATGCTGTGCACGGATTAATACAGATGATTTCAATTCAGAGACCAACCAGGTGACGCTAATTTTATGAGTAGTTGGCAACCATTGTGCCACATCAACGATATTGAGGAAGGACAGAGTAAAGGATTTGAACTCAACGCCCAGCCGCTATTCGTCGTACGTGGTCACCAGGAACAGCGCGAGCAGTTTTTTGTTTACCGCAACAGCTGCCCTCATCTGGGCATTAACCTCGAATGGCAGGACGATCAGTTTCTGGATGCCGATGGACAGTTGATCCAGTGTGCCATGCACGGTGCTTTGTTTTTAATCGATACCGGCTTGTGCATTGCCGGACCATGCCAGGGCCAACGCCTGAGCATGATTGAACACCGAATAAATAATGGAACACTGGAAATCAACCTGTAAAGGTGCTGGTATCAGTCTTTCAGATCTTCCAGGCCTTCTTTCAAACTATCGACCGAGTCTTCTAACAACTCCTCACCCTCATCTTTGATGTTATCCAGCAGCGAGTCTGACTCAAAAGGATTGGAGAAGGCATCGCGGTCATTCATCAGGTTATAAACCACAGCACCACCGAGTAGCGCTCCGATAATTAACACCAATAACGTACGTTTCATTTTATTTTATTTTCCTTAAGGTCTGTTAATACGATTACAGCGGTTATCAACGATGACGGGGAGCATCGCGCTCACAATACAACAGGAACCCGGCGCGCCAACACCATCTGCTGTTCACCAAACTCTACCCGGTAAGCCAGCACTTCAACGCCCTGAGCCACCACCTCACGCAACGCTGCACCGTATTTCGGATCAATATTATCCGCCGGTGCAACCTGCTCGATACCTTCGTGCGCCACACAAAACAGCAACACGGCACGATAACCTTGCTGATGTAACGCCAATAATCGCTTGAGGTGTTTTAAACCGCGCTCGGTGACGGCATCCGGAAAGGAACCTGCGCCGGGCTGCTCGCCCATCAGAGTTACGGACTTCACTTCCACATAGGTTTTGCTCGTCTCATTCAGGTCGTGCTCGTGATGCAGCAAAAAGTCCAACCGGCCATCTTCCACTTTGGGTTCTTTCTGGACATGGCTATGATCGCTCAGCTCGGCAATGGCCCCCTGCTCCAACGCTTCCGCCACCAGCTGGTTGGCCCGGGCGGTGTTGATACAGGCTTTGTATTGGCCCTGCACCGCGACCCATTCCCAGCTGAACTGATACTTACGCTTAGGATTCTGAGAATCCGATAACCAAACCGGCCAGCCGGGTTCGGCACAATTTTTCATGGAGCCGGTATTCGGACAATGTACAGTGATTTCACTGCCATCGGGCAAACGGATATCCGCCAAAAAGCGTTTATAACGTTTGATCAGCGTGCCCTGAATCAAAGGCTGTTGATAATTCATCAGGAGCGCTCCGCTAACCAATCAGCTAAACGCTCAACCGCTTGTTTTAATCGGGATAAGTTGGTTGTAAAAGCAAACCGCACGTGGGTATTGGCCTGATATTCACCAAAATCCACGCCAGGAGTAAACGCCACGCCGGTCGCTTTTAACGCCTCGGCACAAAACTCCAGGCTATTATCGGTAAAGCGGCTGGCATCGGCGTAGATATAGAAGGCCCCTTCGGGGATCACCGGGATGTTAAAACCGAGCTGTGGCAATGCCGTTAATAAATAGTCGCGACGTTGCTGTAATTCCTGGCGACGCTGTTCGTAAATGGCCATGGCGTCATCATCAAACGCGGCCAACGCGGCGTATTGAGCCGGTGTTGGTGGTGCCAGGAACAGGTTTTGCGCCAAGGTATCCATGGTTGGCACCCAGCTTTCCGGCACCACACACCAACCTAAACGCCAGCCCGTCATGCCAAAAAACTTGGAGAAGCTGTTGAGCACTACGGCATCATCAGCCACCGACAATACCGTTTGAGGCTCGCTGTTGTAATTCAGCCCCTGATAAATTTCGTCTACCCACAGTTCACCTTGCCCATGCTGGGCGCGCTGCTGTCGCACTTCATCGGCCAGAGCCTGCATTTCATCCAGAGATAACACGGTGCCAGTTGGATTCGCCGGGCTCGCCACCAGTGCCACCTTGGTATCCGCTTGCCAATGCTGACGAATTAACGACGGCGTTAACTGATAACGATCTTCTGGCCCGGCTGGCACCAGTTGACCATGGGCTTCAAACGTTCGGGCAAAATGGCGGTTACACGGGTAACCCGGATCGGCCAGCAATAATTTATCGTTAACATCCAGTCGGGCAGCACTGAGCAATAACAACGCACCGGAGGCGCCCGGAGTCAGCACAATGCGCTGAGGGTTGATGGAGACGCCAAAACGTTGCTGATAATAGTCGGCGATTCGTTCCCGTAACTGCGGCAGCCCCAGTGCCGGCGTGTATTTAGTATGACCCGCCTGCATGGCGCTGATGGCCGCATTCACCATCGGCTCAGCTGTTGTAAAGTCCGGTTCCCCAACCTCCAGATGAATCACATCATGCCCTTCAGCCTGCATGGCCTGAGCTTGTGCCAAAATGGCCATCACCTGAAATGGTTGGATTTCCTGGGAACGTTGCGCTGGTTTTTTCATACTAAAGAACTACAGTAAGTGATCGGTTCTGCAACACGATTGGCAGAATGTCGATGTAAAGTGGCGCATTGTGCCAGAAGAAATGAGAAGCGTAAGCAAATTCAGTGCATAAAAAGTTGGCGCTGGCGGTGTTATCTGCTAATTTGCCCCGCTTATTATTTGGAGCGTCCCTCACACGCAGCGCATGAGGCGCATGAGGCGCACGGACTTGAATACCGATTTCGGTTTACCAGGTGAGGCAGTAAAACTATGCCAGATACTAAAGAATTTGCTCTTACTAACTTTACGCCGTACGAACCGGCGAAAGATGAAGAGTATATGAGTGATGCTCAGTTGGCTCACTTCGCATCAATCTTGCGCAATTGGAAGCAAGAGTTGATGGAAGAAGTGGATCGTACCAAGGAGCATATGCAAACCGAGTTAAACAACTACGCAGATCCTAACGATCGTGCCAGCCAGGAAGAAGAGTTCAACCTGGAGTTACGCACCCGTGACCGCGAACGTAAGCTGATTAAGAAGATCGATAAAACACTCGATCTGATTGAAGCGGGTGATTACGGCTACTGCGAGTCTTGTGGCATTGAAATTGGCATTCGTCGTCTGGAAGCACGACCAACCGCTGATTTATGCATTGACTGTAAAACGCTGGCTGAAATCAAAGAGAAGCAGCTGGGCGTTTAACCTTTATTAACGGCAGTGGTGTTACTGCTTTGCAAACACCCCTGCCGCTAATCGCTCATCACTTTGCCTCAATCTCTTTACACACCATGACCGCTTATATCGGCCGTTTTGCTCCTTCCCCAACAGGCCCGCTACATTTCGGCTCTTTATTAGCCGCCCTTGCCAGTTATCTGGATGCCCGTTATCACCATGGCCAATGGCTGGTGCGCATTGAAGATCTCGACCCTCCGCGTGAAGACCCGCAGGCAGCCCACCAGATCCTGACCATTCTCGATGCTTATCAGCTGCACTGGGACGGCGAAGTCCGTTATCAAAGCCAGCGCAGTGAGGCTTATCAGCAAGTACTGGAGCAATTGATTCACCAGAATAAGGTGTTTCCCTGCGCCTGTTCGCGTAAGCAGTTAAACGGCACCTTACACAATGGCGTCTGCCAGTTAGCGGATCACTTCCGCCTTGATAATGACTACGCCTGGCGCTTTGCGATCGGCAGTGGCGAGTGTGGTTTTGACGATCAACTTCAGGGGCATTACTGCGAATCGCTGGAGCGGGACATCGGTGATTTTGTTGTTAAACGCCGTGATGGCCCCTGGTCATATCAACTGGCGGTGGTTGCCGATGATGCCGACCAGAACATTACTCATGTCGTCCGTGGAATCGACCTGATCGATTCCACACTGCGCCAACAACAGCTGCAACAGGCACTGGACTATCCGATTCCACAATATGCGCATATCCCGGTGGCACTGGAAAACAATGGTCAGAAACTCAGCAAACAGAATCTGGCAACGGCACTACAACCGGATGACAGCGGTAACACTTTGTGGGATGCATTGCTCTGGCTGAAACAGGCTCCACCACCTGAACTCAGAAATCAGGGCAATGCGACGGTGCTGCAATGGGCCATTCAACACTGGAACCTGGGTGCTTTGATGGGTATCCGTGACAATCCAGCGCCAGCACCGTTTTTGCGCTAGACCGTTTTTGCACTAGCCGCTTTTTTAACAAACCGCTCTTTTCACAGCGGTTGTGATACTCTGCCTGCCATCATCAGGACAACCAAATCAGGATTTGATAACCCATGTACGATTACCGCCTCGGCTTATTAATGCTGGTTGGCATTTATCTGTTTTCTCCCATCATGATGGACTGGTGGCTGGATGATAAAGGCGCCTGGTATCGCCCGTTTGCCGTCTGGTTATTATTGATTGGTTTGTATATCTGGATGAATCGCAAGCGAGGTGATGATGAGCTTTAGTCTTGGCCAGCTTGGCCTGATTATCCTTGGCTACCTTGGCGCGTTATTCACCACCGCTTATGCTGTCGAAAAAAACTGGGTACCCCGGCGCTGGGTTCGTCACCCTCTGGTTTATATCCTGTCATTAGGTGTGTATGCCAGCGCCTGGGCTTTTTATGGGTCCGTTGGCCTTGCCCATCAGTATGGCTACGGTTATCTGGCTTATTATCTCGGTATCTCTGGCGCCTTTGTGATGTCGCCTATTTTGCTGCGCCCACTGCTTAATATCAGCCGCATCTATCAGCTCAGTTCGCTGGCTGACTTATTGGCTTTCCGTTATCGCTCCCGCCTTGCCGGCACACTGGTTACGGTATTTATGCTGGCCGTGGTGGTTCCTATGCTGACCCTGCAACTGACCGCCATTGCCGATACCCTGCACATTCTTAACAACGACTGGAAGGCACCTCAACTGGCCTTTGGCTTCTGCCTGATCATGATTCTGTTTGCGGTGTTGTTTGGTGCCCGCCATGTCTCACCGCGGGAAAAACACGAAGGTTTAGTGTTTGCATTGGCGTTTGAATCGTTACTCAAACTGGCAGCGATTCTGACACTGGCTGGCGTGGCTTTGTTTGGCGTGTTCTCCGAAACCGGCGGCCTGGAACAGTGGCTTATCACCAATCAGGATCGCCTCAATCAACAGGCCACCCTGCAGGAGGGGCCATGGCGTACTCTGTTATTGCTGTTCTTTGCGGCCGCCGTGGTGATGCCACATATGTATCACGTCGTGTTTACTGAAAACGCCAACAGTCAGGCACTGCAACCCGCCAGCTGGGGGTTCCCGCTGTTTTTATTGGCCATGGCAATGGCTGTCCCGCCTATTCTCTGGGCCGGGGTGTATCTGGAATTAGATTTACCGGCCGAATATTTTGCCCTCGGCATTGGTATGGAACTGCAGTCATCTACATTGGTGGTGCTCACCTTCCTTGGCGGACTGGCAGCCGCCTCTGGCATCATTATCGTCATCACTATTGCTATGGCTGCCATGTTGCTGAACCACGTGGTATTACCTCTGCACAAACCCAGCCCAAGGGCCGATTTTTATCGCTGGCTGTTGTGGGTTCGTCGTAGTCTGATTGCGGCTATTTTATTACTGGCTTATGGCTTCTATGCACTGGTTGGTGCAGACCTCAATCTGAATCGCCTGGGGATTTTGGCGTTTGTTGCTGCAGTACAGTTTCTGCCCGGCGTATTGGGCCTTCTGTATTGGCCAAAATCCAATCGTAAAGGTTTTCTGGCCGGCTTGATTGCCGGTATTTTATGCTGGATGTACGCCATGTTACTGCCATTCTCAGAGCTCAGTCTGGGCTGGCATGTACCATTGCCATTGCCTGCAGTTGATGAATTTAACTGGCATTTAGCAGCATTGGCCTCCTTCAGCCTCAATATGGCGCTGTTTGTATTGGTCAGCCTGACAACCCGCCAGAAGCCCTCTGAAGTCTCAGCCGCCGAAGCCTGCTCAATCGATACCGTTTCTCGTCCTTCACGCCGCCCACTGATCGCCGGCAACTCCAATGACGTGATTGTTTCGCTGAGCAAACCGTTGGGACGTTATGTAGCGGAACGTGAGGTCTATCAGGCGCTGGCAGATTTGGATTTACCTTCCTACGAAGACCGACCTTACGCCCTGCGTCGCTTGCGCGCCCGGCTGGAAGCCAACCTGTCCGGCCTGATGGGGCCAACGGTCGCCCACGACATCATCAGCCGTTATCTGCCGTTTCAGGAAAACGCAGAACTCAGTGAAGATATTTATCAGATTGAGCAACGCCTGGAAGGATTTCACGATCGACTGAGTGGTCTTGCTGGCGAACTGGATAACCTGCGTCGTTATCACCGCCAGACACTGGAGCGCCTGCCTATTGGTGTTTGCTCGCTGGCGGATGACGGTGAAATTCTGATGTGGAACCAGGCGATGGTCGACCTCACGCACATCGAATCGCAACAAGTCAGTGGCTCACATCTGGATCGCCTGCCATCACCGTGGCACGAACTATTGAACGATTTTGTCGCCAGCCCACAAATGCACGAGCATAAAAAACGGGTGGATATCGACGCCCGGCCACGCTGGTACAGCTTGCACAAAGCCCTGATTCAGCCCAGTGGTGGCCAACCCGGTGGCATCGTGGTGCTGATGGAAGATCAGACCGAAACCCAGCTGCTTGAAGAAGAGCTGATGCACAGTGAACGCCTGGCATCCATTGGTCGTCTGGCGGCCGGGGTTGCTCATGAAATTGGTAATCCGATTACCGGCATCGACAGCCTGGCCCAGCTGATCCGTTATGAAACGGAGAACCCGGAGCTGCAGGAAATGGCTGATCAGATTCAGGAACAAACCAAACGGGTTACCCGAATCGTACAATCGTTGATGAACTTTGCTCATGCTGGCCATCACTCAACCGAGCATGAACCGGTTGTTGTGGCTCATTGTATTGATGAGGCCATGCAGCTGTTACGCCTGAGCAAACGTAGCCAGGACATTGAATTTATCAACGACTGTGATGAAGAGTTACTGTTGTTGGGTGACGCACAGCGGCTGGTGCAGGTGTTTGTTAACCTGCTGAGTAATGCCCGCGATGCCAGTCAGCGTGG
This sequence comes from Bacterioplanoides sp. SCSIO 12839, assembly GCF_024397975.1. Lineage (NCBI taxonomy): Bacteria > Pseudomonadati > Pseudomonadota > Gammaproteobacteria > Oceanospirillales > Oceanospirillaceae > Bacterioplanoides > Bacterioplanoides sp. SCSIO 12839. The sequence continues at coordinate 520,346 of NZ_CP073745.1, read as the reverse complement.
TGACAGCATCCGGGTGACTGCGGAGTCCGATGAACATCAGGTCAGCCTGAAAGTGATCGACCAGGGGCATGGTATTCCGGCCGATAAAGTCGACCGGATTTTTGAACCGTTTTTCACCACCAAAGACGTTGGTTCAGGTACCGGGCTAGGCCTGGCACTGGTCTACAGCATCATTGAAGAACATTACGGTCACATCAGTATTCACAGCCCGGTATCTGATGGGCGTGGAACCTGTGTTAAAGTCAGCCTTCCCCGTTACAACCAAACAAAAGAAGTGGAACCTCAGGCATGAGCCAGATTTTAGTTGTCGAAGACGAATCCATTATCCGTCTGACCCTGCGTAAATTGTTACAACGTCATCATCATGAAGTCACAGACGTCGATAATCTGGATGACGCCAAAGCGCAGAATTTTGACAACTTTGATCTGATTATCAGCGATCTGCGCCTGCCCGGTGGTGACGGTACCGAATTGATTGAACTGGCCGGTGACACCCCGGTACTCATCATGACCAGTTACGCCAGCCTGCGCTCCGCCGTCGACGCTATGAAAATGGGCGCTGTTGATTACATTGCCAAACCCTTTGATCACGATGAGATGATTCGTGCGGTAGAGCGCATTCTGAAAGAATCACAAATCAGCCATCAGAGTGGCCAGCAAAGCGAAGCCATGCAGCAACAGGTCAGCAGTGAATACCCGGTTACCGGGATCATTGGCAGCTGCCCTCCCATGTTGTTGTTATTCAAAAAGATCAGCAAAGTCGCACGCACCGACGCCACGGTTCTGATTCAGGGTGAGTCCGGAACCGGTAAAGAGCTGGTTGCCAAGGCATTACATCAGCAAAGCCGCCGGGCCGATGCGCCGATGATTTCCGTTAACTGCGCCGCCATTCCAGAAACTCTGATTGAGTCGGAGTTGTTCGGCCATGAAAAAGGCGCCTTCACCGGAGCCACGGCACAACGCCAGGGTCTGGTCGAAGCCGCCGATGGCGGTACTTTATTCCTCGATGAAATTGGTGAGCTGCCACTGGAAGCACAAGCGCGCTTATTACGTGTTTTACAGGAAGGTGAAATTCGCCGGGTTGGCTCCGTACAAAGCCAGAAGGTGGACGTTCGGCTGGTAGCCGCCACACACCGCAACCTGAAAGAGTTATCGGGTAAAGGGGAATTTCGCGAAGACCTGTATTATCGCCTCAATGTGGTAGAGCTGCATTTACCGCCGTTGCGCGAACGTGGCGACGATGTGCTGGAGTTAGCTCAGGCCATGCTGAAACGCTCCTGCGATAAAATGGAACAACCCCCCATGAGTTTCAGCGCAGATGCGTTGGAAGCCATTCGTCAGTATCAATGGCCCGGTAACGTTCGTGAGTTGGAAAATGCGGTTGAACGGGCCGTCATTCTGGCTGATGAAGGCGAACCCATCGCGGCTGAATTTCTGGGTGTTGATATCAGTAGCGACCGCTATGTCAGCCAGGCATTACAGGAAAATCTGCTGCACAGTGAACCTTATGGGCCAAGTGACACCCAACAAGAGCAAGGTGATCTATCCTTGGATGATTACTTTGTGCACTTTGTATTGGAAAACGAAACCAATATGACAGAGACCGACCTGGCCCGAAAACTGGGAATTTCCCGGAAAAGCTTATGGGAAAGACGACAGCGTCTTGGCATCCCCCGCAAAAAAGCCAAATAAAGTAAGGGCTAAGGATACATAGGTAACACCCGGTTACACTAATCGGGTTTTTCTGTCTTTTCGCGCCATCATCAGTAACAACTCTCCCTCTCAAATCCTGCTCAAACCGCCTTATACTTAAGAATAAAAACTGCAACTTGTTGTTTTATAAGGATATTTTATATTTCCATAAAAACTGGCACGCGTTTAGCTTTATTCAGATCAGAAGTAAGCAAGACGGCCTGCACTGATAAAAATAAAAAAGCCGGCGCAGAATGCACTAACAATAATAAGCTCAAAATAAAAATAACTATGAGCGTGCGAGTTACAATAACAACAATAACAGTCCCGACTCACTGATAGCTGATTCCTTTGCTTGCTTACATAGCGGTCAAAGCAATCAGCTTTCTTATTTCTGGCTCCGGGCAAAATCGACCAGACAGCCCAAATACCTACCAGACCACTCTTCGTTTACCACCGACTCAAATACATCGTCGCACTGCCGCATTCTTTAGCGTATCTGCTGTTTCGTAACAGGCCAGGGCAAGCAAATGTCGCCTGCTGTCCAATACCGTTACACAGTGTTACCAATCCAGTAGCGTGTTGTTACCCACAGGAGCAATTACACGTAACACTTTGGTATTAATATCAAAAAAACAGCACCACAAAAATCATAAGCCTTTGTTTTCAAAGGAATTTCAATAGTTGGCACGCTAGGTGCTAAAGTTATTACAAGCGTATCGACGAACAATAAAAATAAAAAACAGCCGATACCACAAAGTGCAGGCATCAATAAAAATAATAAAGTCAGCACAGAAGGAAAGCCTCAACAATAAGAACAACAGAGGCAGAGTCATCGACTCATTTGTTATGAGTTCATTGTTTTGGATACACAGCGTCCACGCTGTCACAATAAGAATAACAAGGCATCAGGCCAGTTTGTTCAAAACAATGAACTCACCCACTCTTCTGCTTTTCATACCTACTTTCAGACGCTTCTTCCGCGCATTTTCTTCAACGCACGTTGATTCAGGACCTGCTTAACACCATTCAATCAGCTGTACTTCAACACCTGGCTCCGGGCATTGGTTAAGGAATACGTTTACTTACGCCAATATCCCTGCGAACAGTTGTTCATAATTCGTCCACCTCCGAGATCACACACTATCCACGACAATTAAGCGTCAAAAAGCCAAGCGCGACTGATCGTTTTGACTGATTTTTCTTAAGACAGCTCACTAGCATGGCAAGTACAGTCCATCGCCGTTACACAGCGTTACCAAAGTTACATTTTTGTTACCCCAGAATGTGCGATTAGTAACACTTTAGTCTAAGCAAAGATGTGAAAAGTTAGATAAAGAATCACAAGCCATTGATTTTAAATGACTTTTTAATTCTGGCACGCTGCCTGCTTTATCCTATTCAGATCAGACGCACACACAATAAAAATAACAAACCAACAATAACAAGCGTCATAAAGATCTGGCAGCAATCAATAAAAATAACAAACAGCTGCTGAGTAGGTTCCATCAATAACAATAACAAGGAGCCTGAGTTATGAATTCATTGTTTTAGGTAACCAGCCTTAAGTGCTGTTAAGAATAAGAAAAATAAAGGGCCTTGAGACCCTGATTATTTAAAACAATGAATTCGCCCCACTCACTGCTCTTAATGGGTCGTCCATCCTGGGACATAAAAATAACAAATCCGGGACATGTTAAAGCCGCTATTGCGGCTTTTTTGCTATCTGGCCTCAGGTTGAACAATTTTGCACACTGGTTTATTTGCCGCGGTCGAAGGGTTAAACTCAGCCGCTTGTTATTAACCTACAGCAAAGAACTGTCACGCCTTGAGTCGCTTAAATAAACTGATCAATCAGATTAATCATCACAAAGACCGCCTGTTGGGAAGTAATAAAAAACGCTCCGCCAACGAGGCTGATCTGTTAACTGTGATTCCCCGTGACGAACATTCCATCAGTCGCAGCAATATCAGCGAGAATGCCCTGAAGGTGCTGTATCGCCTGCATAAAGCTGGTTATCAGGCACTGCTGGTTGGCGGTGGTGTACGCGATAATTTGCTGGATCTGCACCCCAAAGACTTCGATGTAGCCACCAATGCTACGCCGGAGCAGGTGAATAAACTGTTTCGCAACTCGCGCCTGATCGGCCGCCGTTTTAAGCTGGTGCATGTGGTGTTTGGCCGCGATGTGATTGAGGTCGCGACCTTCCGTGCTCCGCCCAAAGAAGAACATTCCAACAAAGTAGCGGCTACCGGCGATCAGGGCATGATCCTGCGCGATAATGTGTATGGCAGCAAAGACGAAGACGCCATGCGCCGCGACTTCACCATTAACGCGCTGTATTACGATATTGCCGATTTTAGTGTGCATGCCTATGCCGGTGGTTGGCAGGACATGCAGCAACGCCAGGTTCGCTTAATTGGCGATCCGGAAACCCGTTACCGTGAAGATCCGGTACGTATGCTGCGGGCCATTCGTTTTGCGGTAAAACTCGACTTCTCCATCGAGGTACAAACAGCGGCGCCAATTCGTGATATGGCCCCCTTGCTGATGCAGATTCCGGCGGCTCGTATGTTTGAAGAAGTGCTGAAGCTATTCCTGCATGGCCGGGCGCTGGATACCTTTCGCATGTTACGCGAGTACAATCTTTTTGAACCGCTGTTTCCAGCAACAGAACAGTGCCTGCGCGATGATCCATTCGCCCTGGAAATGATCGAAAACACCATGCGTAACACCGATACACGCATTCGTTCGGGTAAGTCGGTAACACCGTATTTCTTCTTTGCTTCGTTGTTGTGGCCGGGAATGCGCCGGGTGCAACAGGAGTTTGAAGACCAGGGACTACCACCACACCCAGCGCTCCAGCAAGCCGCTGATCGAGTGATTCGCCAGCAGGTGCAGTGCACCGCCATTCCAAAGCGTTTTTCCATTCCGATGCGGGAAATCTGGGAAATGCAGCTACGCCTGCCCAAAACCCACTCTAAGCGGGTACACGAGCTGGCACAGCACCCCCGTTTCCGTGCCGCTTACGATTTTGTGCTGCTGCGTGAACAGTCTGGTGAAGACCTGAAAGGGTTAGGCGATTGGTGGACTCAGTATCAGGAAAAACACCCGATTCCGCAGAAAACACATCACCGTGGCCCACACAGTCGTGGCTCAGGCAATGAGCAGGATCATGAACAACAGGGTGAACAGCGCCGCCGTCGCCCGCGTCGAAAACCACGTTCTCAGCGTCCGCAATCCTGACAAGCGGTGATAACAACAGATGGTCACCTGTTATATTGGCCTGGGCGCCAACCTGAATAATCCAGAACAGCAGATTGTTACCGCCCTTCAGGCTCTGCAGCAGCTGCCGGATACCGAACTGACGGCAGTTTCTGCTCTGTATGGCAGTAAACCTCTCGGCCCTCAGGATCAGCCGGACTACCTGAATGCGGTCGCGCAATTACAGACATCCCTGGAACCACTGGCGTTGCTGGATGCGTTACAAGCGCAAGAACTGGCTCAGGGGCGGGAACGTAAGCGCCATTGGGGCGAACGCAATATCGACCTGGATATTATCCTTTATGGTGATCTGCAACTGCGCAGCGAACGACTGAACCTACCACACCACGAGATGCACAAACGCAGCTTTGTCCTGCTGCCACTGGCTGAGCTAACCCCGCAGCTGGTGCTGCCCGATGGCCAAGCGATTTCCGATATCACCCCCGAGTTTGATGGCCAGTTACAGCGCTTAAAAAGTCTGGTTAGCTCCCTCTGAGTTGTAGACGCCCGGCGTTTGAAGTTATTGACATCGCGCCCACAATCCGCACCATACGCCCTCACGAAAAAACCTGCACCGAGCAGGCAAGATTGGAGAGAAGTCATGAAGTCCATCAGTATTCCGGCCTTAAAACAAATGAAAGCCGAGCAGCAAAAGTTTGCCGTATTAACGGCTTATGATGCGACCTTTGCGCAGGTAGCTGCGGATGCAGGTGTTGAAGTGTTACTGGTGGGTGATTCACTGGGTATGGTATTGCAGGGCAAAGACAGTACCTTACCTGTGTCTGTCGAAGAAATGGCTTATCACACCGAAATGGTTGCACGCGGCAATGCCAAAGCACAGCGCCCGGCACTGGTGATGACCGATCTGCCCTTCATGAGTTATGGCACGCTTGAGCAAGGCCTGGAAAGCGCCCGCGCTGTCATGCAGGCCGGTGCTCACCTGATCAAAATTGAAGGCGATGAATGGTTGATTCCACTGATTGAATCACTGTCTAAACAAGGTGTTCCTGTTTGTGCACACCTGGGTTTAACCCCGCAGGCGGTGAATAAACTGGGTGGTTATAAAGTACAAGGACGCGATGAAGCCAAAGCCAGTGCCATGATTGACCATGCTCAAAAACTGGAAGCGGCTGGGGCTGATCTGATTCTGTTGGAATGTGTTCCCAGCGAGCTGGGTAAGCGCATTACCGACGCTGTAGACGTTCCGGTAATTGGCATTGGTGCTGGTGCCGACACCGATGCCCAGGTTCTGGTGGTGTACGACATGTTAGGTATGAACACCGGCTATGTGCCTAAGTTTGTGAAAAACTTTATGACCGATGGTCGTACCATCCCGCAAGCCATCAGCGCTTACGCCGAGCAGGTGAAAAGCGGCGAATTTCCATCGGACGAACATGGCTTCGGGTAAGGTATTAAAATCGCTCTGAATGCTGGCTTGGAAACGTGTCCGAGGCAGTCAGTACAAGGCAAAAATAAGCGAAAAAGCGGAGTTTATAAGCCATAAATGAGTATTTTGAGCTTATTTTTAACGCCGTAATGGCAACGTAGGTAGTTTCCAATAATGATCACCGTTCATACCATCAAAGAATTACGCCAGCACGTCAAGGCGGCTCGTATGGCCGGCCGTGAAATCGGCTTTGTGCCAACCATGGGCAATCTGCACCAAGGCCATATCAGCCTGATTGATCGCTCAACCGCCGATGGCTGCTACACCGTCAGCAGCATTTTTGTAAATCCGCTGCAGTTTAACGACAAAAGCGATTTAAGCCGTTACCCACGCACCCTGCCTGAAGACCAGCAAAAGCTGCAAGCGGCTAACTGCGATCTGCTGTTTGCCCCAAATGTCGAAGAAATGTACCCGGCAGGTCAGGAAGAACAAAGCATCGTGCACGTACCGGTGGTTTCCGAAGGTTTATGTGGTGGCAGCCGCCCCGGGCATTTTGATGGGGTATCGACGGTTGTCAGCAAGTTGTTTAATCAGGTATTACCCGACAAAGCCTACTTTGGCGAAAAAGATTTCCAGCAAGTTGCGGTGATTCGCAAAATGGTGGCCGACTTATGCATGCCAGTTGATATCATCCCGGTTCCCACCGCTCGTGCCGAAGATGGCTTAGCTCTGAGTTCCCGCAACGGCTACCTCAGCACCGAGGAGCGCCAGCAGGCTCCGGCGCTGTATAAAACACTGAATAACATTGCTGCGGCGTTACAAAATGCCGACGGGCAAAGTCTCGAAACCATTCTTGATCAGGCCAGAAAACACCTCGACACACAGGGTTTCAAAACGGATTATCTCGACATTCGTTACTCTGATGACTTACGTCCGCTCATGAATGATGAGTTACAGGCACAACAGCTACGCCATTCGTCTATAACAATTCTTGGCGCAGCATTCCTTGGTAGCGCACGCCTGATTGATAATATTCAGGTGACATTGAATCAGGCGTTTGAATGAGGCATACTTGCGCGCCTTGCGCCTGAGAGGCCAAGAAATGAACAATTCCGGAGTCTCAGAACCCGGTAATAAAGACTGGCCTGAGGCCGGAAATAACAGGTTCTGCGACAAAGAATCGATCAGCTAAGAAAGGGTTTACCATGCAAACCATCATGCTCAAAGCCAAGCTACATCAGGCCCGTGTGACTCACTCGGTGCTGAACTATGAAGGCTCTTGCGCCATTGACGGAAAATTGCTGGATCTCGCCGGCATGCGCGAATTTGAACAGATCCAGATTTACAACATTACGAATGGCAAACGCTTCACCACGTATATTATCCGTGGCGAAGATGACTCCGGTATTATCTCTGTGAACGGTGCTGCTGCTCATCTGGCCAGCGAAGGTGACCGTATCATCATCTGTGCTTACGGCAACTATGATGAAAAGGAGTTGGCCACCTTTAAGCCTAAGATGGTGTATATGAACGAAGATAACACCGTCAGCCATACCAGCTTTGATATTCCGGTACAGGTCGCCTGAGGGTTACCTGCCAAATAAAAAACGCCGCACTTGCGGCGTTTTTTATGCCTGACACCTTCACTCTGAGTGTGATTGGTCATTCAGACACAATACGACAAACACGTCTTTTGCTCCTGCCCGCCAGTCTCCTTATACTGCGCCCTTATTGTTAACGATTACTGTGCCTTGATGCACAAATAGACACTAAAACAGGACTTATGGACTATGACTGGAACCAGCCTGACCCAGACGGATATCTGGAACCTGCTTAACGCGCATCATAAAGACATTAAAGACCAGCATATGCGCGACTGGTTTGCACAGGATAATAATCGTTTTGAGCGCTTTCAGCTCGACGCTGCAGGTATTAACCTCGACTATTCAAAAAACCGTGTCACATCTGACACTATGGCGTTACTCCACAAGCTGGCACATGAACGCGGTTTACCGGAACAAATCGACAGCATGTTCCGTGGTGAAGTAATGAACCGCAGTGAAAAGCGCCCGGTATTACACACCGCGTTACGGAATTTCAGCGACCGTCAGATTATGGTCGATGGCACGGACGTGATGCCGGAAATCCGCCATACCATGCAGCGAATGGAAGAGTTCTGCTGGAAAATCCGCCGTAACCAATGGCGCGGTTTTAACAACCAGCCGTTTACCGATGTGGTTTCCATTGGTATTGGCGGTTCTTTTCTTGGTCCGAAACTGGCTTCCAGTTCGCTCAAACCCTATTGGGACAGTGGCCTGAGCATTCATTATCTGGCCAATATTGATGGCACCCATATCACCGAAATCCTCAAGCGCCTGAATCCGGCCACGACTCTGTTTATTATTCAATCGAAATCGTTTGGTACTCAGGAGACCTTAAAGAACGCTCTGGCCTGCCGTGAGTGGTTCTTGAATAACGGTGGTACCGAAGCCGATTTACCGAAACATTTCACCGCCGTTTCTTCCAATATTGAAAAAGCCACCGCGTTTGGCATTGCTGAAGAAAATATTTTCCCGATGTGGGACTGGGTGGGGGGTCGCTATTCTTTGTGGTCGGCCATTGGTCTGCCACTGGCACTGGCCATTGGCATCGATAATTTCCGCGATATGTTGCGCGGTGCCTACGATATGGACGAACATTTCCGCACCGCTCCGATTGAGCAGAATATGCCGATTACCATGGCCTTACTCAGCCTCTGGTACGTTAACTTCTTTGGTGTGAACAGCCAGGCCATTCTGCCTTACGACCATTATTTGCGAAGCTTACCGGCACACCTGCAACAGCTGGATATGGAGAGTAATGGCAAGTCCATCACCATTGATGGCCAGCAGGTGGATTATGATACCGGGCCCATAATCTGGGGTGGCGTCGGCACAAATGGCCAGCATGCTTTCCACCAGCTATTGCACCAGGGTACACACTTCTCGCCGTGTGATTTTATTATGCCGATGTGCAGCCATAACCCGATTGATAATTTCCACGCCATGTTGGTTTCCAACTGCCTGAGTCAGAGCCAGGCGTTGTTGCAGGGTAAGTCGGAGGAAGAGGCAGTGGCTGAACTGATGGCGGCAGGCATGAGTAAAGCCGAAGCCATTGTCACGGCACCACAAAAGGTGATTGCCGGTAATCGCCCAAGTAATACACTGTATTTCCCGAAATCCAAACCACATACGGTTGGTGCATTAATCGCACTTTATGAACATAAAGTGGCGGCTCAGGGCTTCTTATGGGGCATCAACTCCTTTGACCAATGGGGGGTGGAATTGGGTAAACAGTTGGGCAGTAAGGTTTTAAGTGCATTGGAAGGGGAAGGTATCCCCAACCATTTTGATGGCTCCACTAACGGCCTGGTGCGCGCCTTCCACGATATGCAGAACCTGTTATAACTTTATTCGGGATAATGCCCGCTCAGCACCACCTGACTGGTGGCTTTGCGGGCTTCCCAGCCTAAGGTTTCCAGTTCAGGCTGATCATAAAACTGATCGACCTTTCCCAAACATAAATAAGCGATTAACTCGCGATCGGCCGGCGCATTAACGATCGTTTTGACCTTTTCCGGGTCAAGAATACTCACCCAACCCATACCAATATTGAGCGAACGCGCCATCAGCCACATATTCTGTACCGCGCAGACCACGCTGTAACGCCCCATATCCGGCATACTGGTTTGCCCTAATACCGGCCCTTTTTTCGGGTTATAAAACACCGCAATATTGAGTGCCGATTCAGTGATACCTTCAAGTTTTAACGCCTGGTACTGCTCCAGTTTAGCGGCATCGTAATTCCCCGCCCGAAACTGCTCCAATGCTTTCTGGTTCTCAGCAAAGAAGCTGTCAGCCACCTGGCGACGCTGGACTTTATCCAGCACCAACACAAACTCCCAAGGCTGTGAAAAACCAACAGAAGGCGCATGTAATGCCGCTTTCAGGATCTGATCGATATCAGCCTGGTCGAGCTCATCCGCAAGAAAAAGGTTACCACGCACATCGCGCCGTGCGGCAAGCAGTTCCATCAACAGGTCGCTCTGGTCTGGTTGAAATTGCTGGTTACGGTCAGACATAAAGACAGCACATCATGAAATAAATCGCTATTGTCTCTGCTGCTCAGGCACTGCGCAATGCACCATTACGCCTAAACCCAAAGAAGGGGCATGCAAAGCGTTTGGGCGTTGCTGACTTTGCGCGTAAAATAGTGTCGTTTGCTTTTCACGACTTCCATCTTAATGACAAGGCACAGCATGTCTCATACGGCCTCTTTCCATGCCATCGAATGGCACAACCAGCAATTACACCTGCTGGATCAGCGCGTGTTACCTCATCAACATCAGGTTTTGAGTTACACCAGCGCTGCCGATGTCGCCGATGCCATCCGTGACATGGTGGTCCGTGGTGCACCGGCCATCGGCATTACCGCCGCTTACGGTTACGCGCTGGATGCATTAGCGGGTCGTGATCTGGAAGCCGCGTATAAAGTACTGGCCGAATCACGCCCAACCGCAGTGAATCTGTTCTGGGCGTTAGAGCGCATGGCGTCACTAAGCACAGTCGATCCCCATGCACTGGTGGCCGAAGCAAAAAAAATTCACCAGGAAGATATTGAAGCCAATCTGGCGATGGGACAATTTGGCGCGGCTCTTATTCCGGAAGGTGCCAGTGTTTATACCCATTGTAATACCGGAGCACTGGCCACCGGCGGCCACGGCACAGCACTGGGCATTATCCGCAGCGCCTTTGCCGATCAGCGTATTAAACAGGTATACGCCGGAGAAACCCGCCCTTGGTTACAGGGCGCACGATTAACCGCCTGGGAACTGATGCAGGATGATATTCCGGTAAAACTGGTGGCCGACGGTGCTGCCGCACAACTGTTTCGTCAGGGAAATATCAGCTGGGTGATTGTTGGTGCTGACCGCATCGCCGCCAATGGTGATACTGCCAATAAAATTGGCACCTATAGCCTGGCGGTATTAGCCAAGCATCATGGCGTTAAAGTGATGGTGGCCGCACCAACCACGACCTTCGATTTATCCATTGCCAGCGGTGCCGATATTCCGATTGAGCAACGACCGACTTCGGAAGTGACCAGCCTTAATGGCCAGGTCATTGCCCCTGAAGGTTGCGATGCTATTAATCCATCGTTTGATGTAACACCGTCGGATCTGATTGATGCCATCATTACTGAAAAAGGCATGATTCTGGAACCCAGCGCGGAAACCGTTGCGATGTTATTTGCACGCTGAACAATCAGGATCTGCGACGGAAACAGCCATGACAGACGTTTTATACAACATTAACGATTTTAATCAGGCGGCTGAAAGTTTATGCCGCTATGGCAAAATCCTGTATCAACGTGATTGGTCACCCGCCACCAGCTCGAATTATTCCATTCGCCTGAATGATCACTGTTGTGCCCTCACCAGCTCCGGCAAACACAAAGGTGAGCTCAGCAACGACGATATTCTGGTGGTAAATTTTCACGGCCAGCCGGTTGCTCACCCGCAACATAAAGTATCCGGGAAACCCTCGGCTGAGACTTTATTACATACCCAGTTGTATCAGCGTGATCCCACCATCGGCGCCGTACTTCACACCCACTCTCCGACTTGTGTGGTGTTATCTCAAATCTGGCAGAGTGATGTGCTCGCACTTACCGGCTGGGAATTACAAAAAGCGTTTGCCGGTGAAACCAGCCACGAAGGCACGGTGACGATTCCGCTGTTTGCCAATGATCAGAATATTCAGCGCTTGGCCGATCAGGTTGAACAGACAATGCAACAAACTCAGCAAGGCCATGCTTATTTAATTCGTGGCCATGGCGTTTATACCTGGGGGAAAAACATCGAAGAATGTTTCCGCCATCTGGAAGCGCTGGAACATTTATTGGGTTACCAATTACAGCTGCTTTCTTTAAATTCCAACCTCCTTATAACCCCTAATACAACCGTTTCGTGAGACAACAAGCATGAGTGAAATCCGCATTTACACCAATAATGATATGACCAACTTGTTGTTCGCCAGTGACAATAAAAAATCCATCACCCAAAAATTACAGGCACTGGGTGTGCGTTATGAACAGTGGCAAACGGATACCACGATTTCCGCCGGTGCAGAGCCGGAATTTGTGATGAATGCTTACCGCAAAGATATTGATCGTCTGGTAAACGAAGAAGGTTATCAAACCGTAGATGTGATCAGTTTATCGTCAGACAATCCACAAAAAGCCCAATTGCGTCAGAAGTTCTTAAACGAACACACCCACAGTGAAGACGAAGTGCGCTTTTTTGTTGCCGGAGAAGGATTATTCACCCTGCATATTGATGGCAAAGTGGCAGAAGTGTTATGCAAACAAGGCGATTTAATCAGCGTACCGGCTAATACCCCACACTGGTTTGACATGGGGCCGAATCCAAATTTTATTGCCATCCGCTTATTTAATAATCCGGAAGGCTGGGTTGCCAATTATACCGGCAGTGATATTGCGGATTATTACAATCGTCTTGAGAACTAAAAAATCGACTCCCATGCCTGAATTTAATCACGTAAAAATTATTTTAACGGATATCGAAGGCACCACCTCATCGATATCCTTTGTTAAAGATGTGCTGTTTCCTTACGCCGCAGAAAATTTGCCTGTTTTTTTGCGCCAGCATCATGAGAACGCATCAGTTCAGCAGCAAATACAAGCTACCGTCGAATTGGCAAAACAAGAAGGCAATGACCTGACAAGTGACAACCTTGATGCCATCATTGAATGTTTACAGCAGTGGATTCGCGACGATAAAAAAGCCACGCCACTAAAAGCATTACAAGGCATGATCTGGAAACAAGGGTATGAGCAAGGTGATTATCAAGCGCACATGTACCCAGACGCGACCGCTCAGTTAAAGCAATGGCACAACAATGGAATGCCGCTTTACGTGTATTCATCAGGATCGGTTCAGGCGCAAAAACTGTTTTATCAATACAGTCAGGACGGTGACTTATTACCTCTGTTCCGTGGTCATTTTGATACCACCTCCGGCGGTAAACGTAACGAGCAATCGTATCGCAATATTCTGGCTGATCTGCAGAAAAAACACGACATTGCAGCAGGCAACGTTTTGTTTCTGTCGGATATCGAAGAAGAGTTGGATGCCGCTTATGACGCAGGCCTGCAAACCTGCTGGCTGATTCGTGAGGGTGACTTCCCGGCAACCACCAATCACCCGGCCGTTAATTCATTCAACAGTATTCAGCTGTAACTCTTTTTCCTATTGAGAAGCACTGGCAATAGCTGCCAATGCTTCCAATTCAGCCAATCCTTGCACCCTTACAACACTTTTTAACCACTTAGTCAGCTTTCTGTTTTACACTGTCCACAAATATTCATAACTTTGTGGACTCCCCATGACTTACCCGCGCGATATGGTTGGCTATGGCCAGCACACTCCTGACCCTCAATGGCCCAACCCTTCTAACAGTAAGAATCCGGCCCGCATTGCCGTGCAGTTTGTGATTAATTATGAAGAAGGCGGTGAAAACTGCATTCTGCATGGCGATAAAGCCTCAGAAGCCTTCTTATCGGAGATTGTTGGCGCCCAGGCACTGGAAGGCGTGCGCCACATGAACATGGAGTCCATCTACGAATACGGCAGCCGCGCGGGTTTCTGGCGTCTGCACCGCATGTTTACCCAGCGTAATATGCCGGTGACCGTGTATGGCGTGGCAACGGCGCTGCAACGTAACCCGGAAATCGTACAAGCAATGAAAGATGCCGATTGGGAAATTGCCTCCCATGGCCTGAAGTGGATTGATTACCAATACATCGACAAAGAGGTGGAGCGCGAGCACATTGCCGAAGCCATTCGTATTCATACCGAAGTCACCGGCGAACGCCCACAAGGCTGGTACACCGGCCGTATGAGCCCGAACACACGCGACCTGGTGGTCGAAGCCGGAGGTTTTGCCTACGACAGCGATTCCTATGCTGATGACCTGCCATACTGGAGCTACGACTACGAGCAACCACATCTGGTCATCCCTTATACCCTCGACAGCAACGACATGCGTTTTGCCACCAATCAGGGGTTTAACTCGGGCGATCAGTTTTTTGCTTACTTAAAAGACTCGTTTGATGTGTTGTACGCCGAAGGCAAAGAAGATCCCGCCGCCGCGAAAATGCTGAACATCGGTTTGCACTGCCGCCTGGTCGGTCGTCCTGGCCGCGCCGCCGCACTGGCGCGCTTCTTAGATTATGTACAAAGCCATGAAGACGTGTGGGTTACCCGTCGTATCGACATCGCCAATCACTGGCGCAAGGTGCACCCGCCTAAGGCATAAGCCATCAAGACGGCTTCCAAAGCCGAAGAATTCCTTCCTTACCGCCAGTAGAGCAATCCCTGGCGGTTTTTTGTTTCAGTAACATACAAATCACACTGTCATCGTTTGCAGAACGCCTGTCATCGTTTGCTAGTGCTGTTCAATAATCGAGCAACTACAGTAATAGCCATCAACAGACACACATCAACCAGACAATCTCTTTTGAGGTAACTATGACTGACTCAGCATCAACCAAACCGACTCTTAGCGCCGAACAACTGGCAATGATTCAAGGCATTGCCCGGGGCATGAAATCACCCCTGCGTGCGCCGATTCTGAAAACCCCGGCAGACTATGGCCTCGACTTTGAAGACGTGTTTTTCCCGTCTTTTGATGGTGTGGCGCTGGAAGCCTGGTACATCCCGGCGGCGAATTCCGACAAGCTGATCATCTGTAACCACCCACTGACCATGAACCGTTACGGTTTCCCGGGCCATATGGAACCCTGGAGCCAGTTTGCCGATATACACGTTGAGTTCATCAACATCTATAAAGCTCTGAATAAAGCCGGTTATAACGTGCTGACCTACGATATGCGCAATCATGGTCGCAGTGCAGATGGTAACGGCGGCATCGTTGGTACCGGCCTGCTGGAATGGCGTGACGTAGTCGGCGCGATGCAATACGTACAATCCCACGCTCAGCTGAAAGACATGACCGTTGGTCTCTACAACCCCTGTGCTGGCGGTAATGCCGCCATGGTGGCAATAACCAAACAGCCGGAATTCTTCACCGATGTAAAAGCCTTTGTCTGCGCACAACCTTGTTCCATGGCTTGCTCACGTCAAACCGTGATGGACATGATGGGCATCGGCGACTTTATGGACGAAGTCGATATGGAACAAATCAAACTGGGCAGCTTTGCTAACCATGAGATGAGCCCACACCCTTATGCGCCAAACGTACACATGCCAACTTTTGTGATTCAGGTTCGTGAAGACATCTGGACCAAACCAAGTGATGTACAAACCACCTTTGACCTGCTGCCAAACAAAGACAAAAAACAGTTCTGGGTAGAAGGCACCACCAAGCGTTTTGATGGCTACAATTATTTTGGTAAAAACCCGGAACAGATGGTCGAATATTTTGATCGTTTTATGAAATAAGGTAAGCAGGCATGAGGCAGTATCAGGCAGATAGGATCAAGGTACACGACAGTTTCTGGAGCACCCTGGAACAGGTGGATGTTTCCATGCAACAAGTCGCCGAAGCAACCCGCCTTCCGGCTGCCATACTGCTGAATCAGGCCCCCGCTAATACCGGGCAATATTTTTCCCTGTGGGATTGCTTGCCCGCTATTTCCGGCCAGGACGATATTGGTATCCGCTTTATTCAGGCGTTTGATGTCACTCAGTTGCCGCCGTCATTTTTTGCCGCCCATATTGCCCGCAATTACCGCGATGCCTTACATCGGCTGTCGCGTTTTAAACGCATCTCAGCGCCGGAAAGCATTCTTATCGACGAACAGGCAGGCCTCTGTACCATTGATATTGAATGGGCAATCGGCCAGCAATTCATGCCTGATACTCTGGTGGACGCAACTTTCGCCTCTCTGTTTGAGTTGGGCCGAAAAAACAGCAAAGAACCCATCACCATCAAGTCCGCTCAGGTAACCCGCAACGACAGCGGCGAGCGTTATCTGGAACACTATCTGGGATGTGAGGTGCAATACAATGCACCGACAAATCGTCTGATATTGGATAGTAAAGTGCTCGACAGCCGTTTTATCAGCTACAACCAGGAATTGTTGAATATTGTTGTGCCACAGTTGGAAAATGAGCTGCACTCCGCAGGAAATAAATATTTATATTCCGATCAGGTGAAATGGGTGATCAGCCAGTGCTTAAGTTCCGGCTGTCCAAAAGTATCACTGGTGGCGGAGGAATTAGGCGTTGGCACACGCACCTTACAACGGCGCATTACCGCCGAAGGTTTTACCTTTAAAGACCTGCTGAATGAAGTGCGGCTGGATACCGCAAAGCACTATTTATCCGACCCGGATATGAGTTTGTTCGAGATTGCAGCTCTATTAGGTTACGAAGATCAAAACTCGTTTTACCGCGCGTTTAAAAGTTGGGAAGGCGATTCACCTTCCCATTGGCGCAATTCATTTAAAAATTAAGCTTTACCCATCATTTTGCCCATCATGGCACAGCTTTTTTCAATAAATGCCGGATCTTTATCGGCCATTACTGCCAGAGTTTCCTGATTTTTCTGCTTTTTATTTTCAGCATAAATCCAACGATTTTTCTTAAACTGCGCAGCAAATTCCATCACGCCTGCTTGCAGTGCTTCGTTGTCATCAAACACAGCTTCAACCACCTGGTTATCCAACAGCTCCTGTGCACCCACACGCTGCCCAGTCATCGCCAGGCGATTAAAGAACTGTGGTGACATCGCCTGGTGAATCAGCGGAATCATCGACGGCAGGAAAGGCACCAGCACATCCACTTCAGGGAAACAGAAATAACCACGATCACTTTTCATAAAGCGGAAATCACAGGCACACGCCAGCACTGAACCATTACCAAAAACATGGCCATTCATGGCTGCAATAATGGGTACCGGGAAGGTAAGCATGCGCTTAAAAATCGCATCCATGCCCTGCATAAATTCAACGCTGTCAGCAATCGACGTGGTTTTTTGCGACACCCAGGTCAGATCAACACCCAAAGACCAGTTTTTTTCTGAAGAAGATGTCAGCACCATAGAGCCAACTTTCTGATCTTTTTCAACGGCATCCAAACAGGCATTAAAAGCCGAGATAAATTCCAGGTTATGACGGTTTTCGTCAGTGTTCATGGTTACTACGGCTACAGAGCCTTGTTGTTCTAAAGAGATAATCTCGGTCATATCAGTTCACCGCTGTTTGTTGTCATAAAAATTAAGATATTCAGCAATCAGGCGATTCGCCCAGGACTTTGCTGTCAGTCCTTCAAAGTAAGCACAGTGGCTGCCGCGTTCCGTCATTACCAGCAGCATATTATCCATCTCTTTCATGCTTTCAATATATTCATAGGCATTATCAATATGGCAGACGGGGTCATCTTTAGCGTTCAGCATTAAAGTTGGAACGGCAATATTCCGAAACGGAACCATGGGATTGGTGTTTTCCAGATAACTGTCATAATCCGGATAACCACCCACCTCGTATAAATGATCGTGTAATTCTTCAAGGTTTTCTGACTGAATAGCCTTTTGGTAACTCGGTAAATGTTCAAACCATGACTGGTTAGTAGTCAGAAAATTACGCGTCAGTTTTTTTGCCATCATACGGCTGTAGAAGGATTGAGCACGACCAAACGCCACTTCCAGATTGTATCCAGGGCAATACCCTACCGCCGCCTTAATCGGAGTATCTTCTCCGGCCTCACCAAGATAACGCGCGAGCACACCGGAACCCGCCGAGATACCAACGGCATATAAGGCTGAGTCTGGGAAACAGTGGTGAATATGATCCAGCTGCTGACGAAAATCCTGGGTACATCCCATGGTGTTGTATTTGGCGGCCGTCATCGGCAATCCGGAATGACCACGGCGAACACACAAGGCAACCCGCCAGCCGCACTGCGTATGAATATAACGAACAAACTCTCGCATGCTGTGAGCGCTGCCGGAAATGGTATGCAGCAAAACCAACGTAGGCCGGTCTTCTGGCAGCTCCAGGCCCAGCCACTCCACCGCAATCGTGCCGTTATCATCAGCGACTAACGTGTCAGTACGGTCGTATTTCAGCGCAGGAGCAAAGGCCTTTTTTAATCCGAGGAACAACAACTGAAGATGGGTGTTAAACAACCATGGAGTCACCCAATAAGGCTTCGACAACATGTTACTGTGCCGCACATATTGCTGCTGCGATGAGTCTGCATGACATTCAACTTGCGGTACACGAACAACCACCAGACGATAATAAATCAGGAACAGTGTCAGGGCAGCGAATAACCAGAGCATGGCGGTTAACATTGATTAGCAGGAAGGTGACTCACAATACCCAACCGTACCTCTGACTGTCTACTCAGTTACCCACACATCGGATGATCAATCAAAACATTTTAATGACTTAACAGGGCTTTTAATGATGTTTTCGGTAGGCACTCGGCGGAACCCCCGTCCACTCTTTGAAGGTACGGGTAAATGGGCTGGTCTCAGAAAACCCCAGACGCTCGCTGATCTGCTCAATACTCAGCTTACTGTTAACCAACAATTCAATGGCACTGTCACGCTTAATCTGATTTTTAATCGCCAGATAAGAGCTGCCCTCTACCGCTAAGCGGCGTTGTAAGGTGTGAGGGGCTATCTGCAACTGCGCCGCTAATTGTGGCAGAGTCGGCAAATCATCGAGCTGTGACTGAACACAGCCAGCCACTTTCGACGTCCAGGTTTCCTGCGAAAAGTTAAGCATCAATAATTGGTTAAAAGGATCTTTAAGCAACGCAGGCAATGCTTCCCGGGATTGTATAATGTCGCGCTTCAACAAATCGGCGGAGAAGCTGATTCTGGCCGCCGAACCATTAAAGACCATGGGGGCGCCATAAAACATCAAACGATAGTCACGACTGTATGCCGGTGGAGAAAACGGAAACAACAGCTGTTTGATCGGAAAAATTTCTTTCATCAACCAACACAAAACGCGATGCACAAAAAAGAAACCGTATTCACAGATGTAAACCTGAGAGGCCTGATCGTGGCTGGCGTAACCAAAATTCAGATGAACGCCCTCTTCGTCTTCAACCCATTCAACCTCAACACCTTTTCCCAGAATACGATAAAAGTCACACAACCGTTGCAACACCTGCCGGGGGCTGCTTGCCGCCAATAACCAATGCATCAGTAATGACAGGCTACCCAATGGCACAGGTTGTTTGCCATAACCCAATAACTCATCACCGCTACGCAACGTTAATTGTGTAATCACCTGGCCAAACTGAGTCAGAGACAGGCGCGCCTGCGGGCTGTTTAACAACGATGGAGCAATTCGGCATTGAACTAATAAGGTATCAATTTCTGCCCGTTCCAGCGCCAGCTTTAATAAAGCCGAACGTACAAATTCTATGCTGATTGAAACATTATGCACCGATAGCTGCGCCATTGAAGAATATTAGCCCTGTAAATCACACTCTCTTCAGACTACACAAATTTGTTGTAAAACATCAATTTAAATGTGATCCATTGTCATTCAGAAACCCCTCGGCTCTGCTCATAATGATTTCATGTTAAGCAGTTTTAAACACTCACATTGATATAACAAAGGTCGTTTTATGGCACTTCCAGACATTCTCAAAGGTCGTTTATCGGTACCTGCCGTTGCCGCTCCACTGTTTATTATTTCGGGTCCGGAGCTGGTGATTGCCCAATGCAAAGCTGGCATCGTCGGCTCTTTTCCATCACTCAACGCCCGTGGCGAAGGTGAATTCGAGAAGTGGCTGATTCAGATTACCGAAGAACTGGACGCCTACAATCAGGCCAACCCGGACAAACCCGCCGCGCCTTTTGCCGTCAACCAGATTGTGCATCGCTCCAACAATCGTCTGGAAGAAGACCTGGCTCTGTGCGTGAAATACAAGGTACCCATCATCATTACTTCATTAGGTGCCAGGGTTGAAGTTAACGAAGCCATCCATTCCTACGGCGGCATCGTACTGCACGATATCATCAACAACACCTTCGCTAAAAAGGCGGTTGAAAAAGGCGCTGATGGCCTGATCGCCGTAGCTGCCGGTGCCGGTGGCCATGCTGGTACCCAGTCACCTCTGGCACTGATTCAGGAAATTCGCGAATGGTTTGATGGCCCGCTGCTGTTGTCCGGCTCCATAACCACCGGTGATTCTATTCTGGCAGCACAAGCGATGGGCGCCGACCTGGGTTATATCGGTTCAGCCTTTATCGCTACCAAAGAAGCGCGTGCGGAAGAAGACTATAAACAATGCCTGGTCGACTCAACCGCCGAGGATATTGTGTACAGCAACCTGTTCACCGGCGTGCATGGCAACTACCTGAAACCATCAATTATTAACGCTGGTATGGACCCGGATAACCTGCCGGAAAGTGACCCGTCCAAAATGAACTTTGGCTCGGGTGGTAATACCGATAAAAAAGCCTGGAAAGATATCTGGGGCTGCGGCCAGGGTATTGGTGCGATCAAAGACGTACAAACGGCGGGCCAATTAATTGAGCGACTGGGCAACGAATACAATAATGCTTTTGACCGTGTCGCCACAAACTTCAAAGTACGCTAGCCTTAAAAACATTAATTAAAAACAGCACCCACCTGTTTAAAGCCTCTGACTCGTCAGGGGCTTTTTTATTCCGCCATTTCCACACACGTTATACACCTACAAAATTTGTCGTCGTTTCAGGCAATTAAAATGCTTAAGATAAAGAAATCCACGACGAGGCAGACCTATGTTCTCCTTCCTTAAGCCAAACCCGATCAAAAAGCTGCAAAAACAATACGATGCCAAACTGGAACAAGCCATGAAGGCTCAGCGTAATGGCGATATTCGGGGTTATTCTGAGATCACCGCTGAAGCGGAAAAGTTGTATCAAGAGATTCAGAACCTGCAGAAAGCCTGACGGGGTTGTATTCATGTGCAGGAAGTCTACGCGTCCGCAAACTTCCTGCTTATCAAGCGCAATCAGAGCCTGTTACCACCATTGATTACTTCATAGAGTGCAGGCCAAACACATTACCTTCGGTGTCTTTGGCCATCACAATAAAACCGTGCTCACCAATAGAGAATTTAGAGCGCTCCACCTGCCCACCGGCAGCAACCACCCGTGATTCCTGCTGAGCACAGTCGTCACAAGAAAAATACACCAGCACACTGTTCTGCCCTACCGGCGCATCGGTCATTTTCACCAACGCACCCGCAGCCCCATAACTTTCCATATCCGATGGAAACAACTTCAACTCCATTGTTGGGTCATCAGCCCCCTGCATACCTTCCAAGGTGCAACCCAATACGGTTTCATAAAACTGCTGAGCTCGGGCCATATCGGCCACATTAATTTCAAACCAGCCAACTGGATTCATCATTGTCATACTCCTGTATTTAATCCCTCTTGATTGAGGCTTTAATTAAAAAATCACACCAGTAGCGATACGCTCGCCCCGGTGCTGTTTTTTAAGTTAGCAACACCCTGCTGACAGCATGGTGTCAGTAGTGTTGCGATAGGCTATATTTTTGTTTCCAACATCAGGGGAAGGCAGATGCGCCGCGCGGACCGATTAATCAAAATGGTGAACTTTCTCAGAAGCCGTCGCCGGGCCGTGACTGCCAGCCGGATCGCCGATGAGTTTGGCATTTGCACCCGTACCGTATACCGCGATATTCAGGATCTGATGGATGCGGGCACGCCGATATCCGGCGAAGCAGGCGTGGGGTATATGATCAACCCGGATTATTACCTGCCACCCATTACATTTGATCAGGATGAGTTGGAAGCCCTTACTCTGGGCATCAGCATGGTGCGCCAGTGGACCGATGATCGTTTTGCTGAGAAAGCGCTGAACGCGTTGGAAAAAATACAGACTGCCTTACCGTCTCAGATACGCAGCGAGCTGGAGCAAGTCACCACCTATGCTCTGCCCAGCGATAACCGGCCACCCTGGACAGTAAGCTTTTCTGACGTGCGAGAATGCATTCGTAAGCAACAGAAAATACAGATTGAATATTCGGATGGCGAACGGCAATTCAGCGAGCGGGTTATTCGCCCGTTAGCCCTGATGTTTTTCAGCCCGGTGTGGATATTGGCCGCCTGGTGTGAAAAACGTGAGGATTTCCGTCATTTCCGCATGGATCGTATTCACAATATGCAGGTATTGGAGCAAGCGTTTTCTGATGACGATGGTAAGGGGTTAAGCGCTTATTTAATTCGTGAAGAGGAGTGTTATCGGCATCGGGGTTAGTGGGTGGCTTACTACATGGACGTGTAGATTATTTTCGTCCTTGCCCACCCTCCCTATTGGTGATAATTTAAACATCAGTAAAATCAACAGGTTACGTATATGGTTTACAAGATAGTAGGCATACCGTGGCCGAAATAGTGTGCGTGCACGCTTTTCTGGAAGGGAGTTATCTTGCTAAGGAAGGTTTCAACGTGAAATCAGTTAGTTACAGCCATAAGCTCAAAAAGCTCTCTCTAAGATATCAGGCACGCACACGAATAAACTATTATGTGTTCATGGAGAGAAATCGTGAGTTCTGAAATTATAGAAAATCTTAGGTTTCTTATGTCCTCTGCTAAAGAAAGGAATATTGAGCAAGGCGTCAATACATTCAGTTCCTACATAGAGAAATTAAGTAGCACCAATAGTGGGCAGTTAGTCTACGAAGATTTATATAGGGAGCTTTCTGGAATTCAGCGCTTTGCAGACTTCAACAACAAAGAGTGGCAGGCAGTTCAGGCTATATTCAATGCTATCGAATCTAACCGCTAACCACATAACAAGCAAAGGCAGCATCGCCCTGCGGGCTGGACGCGCTAACGCCCGCCGCTGCTTTGGGCGTTATATGTAATATGAGTATGAAGAAGATAATTTTCTTTTGGTTACTAACCGTAAGCTACTCAGTGCTTTCAGAGACAAAAGTGGTGTCATGTAAAGAGCACTCCAATGTTCTTAAGATAGAAAGTTTTGGGCATGAACATATTAATCATCGCCCAGTATTGAATGGCAAAAATTTAGTGTCAGAACTTATGGACGCCATGTGGTTTATCGAAAAAACCTCCTGTACTAAGAATGGTTTTAAAGTTTACGCTTCTCATAGGCAATACGGTGATATGACAACCAAAGTTTTCGAAATTGAGGTCAGACCAGATGGCGCTTACCAAATCAATGAAAATATATAACAAAAGGCTCAAGGCATTGGACGGCGCAAAGCGCTGCCCCTTAGCCTAGGCGTTATACGGGAAGAAGGTCTTGGTGAATATCGAAGTAAATTTGGTTAACTCATTTACAGTTAATGGAAAGGGCGGAAACCCTGCTGGAGTTGTTTTAAATGCAAATCAGCTTTCGAATAGTCAAAAATTAAAAATCGCGCAATCTGTGGGCTACTCCGAAACTGCTTTTGTCTCCAGTGATGAAGAAGCTGATTATGAAGTCTCTTTCTTTACTACAACAGGAGAAGTTGACTTTTGTGGTCACGCTACGTTAGCTACTTTTTCCACAATGTACCAAAAAGGTATTCTTACAGCTGGTTCTTATGTTCAACGCACAAAAGCTGGAATGCTGCCAGTGATCATTGAACCAAGTGGTAAGGTCGTTATGGAACAGCAATTACCTCAAAAAGTAAATTGTTTTTCATATCAAGAAATCTCAAATATTCTAGGCCTAGAAAGTAATATACTAGCAAGCACAAAATTACCTATCGAAGTTATTTCAACAGGGCTGCCTGACGCCATTATTCCTGTTCCTAACGGGTATTTAGATGTAATAGAGCCTAATGATGAACTTATCGCAGATTTCTGCAAAAAACATAAAGTTGTTGGTTTTCATGCTTTTGAGCTTTGTGAGTTGGAAAGTAAGCTTACAGCAAGTTGCCGTAATTTCGCACCACTTTTTGGTATTTCAGAAGAATCGGCTACTGGTAGCTCTAGTGGTGCTTTAGCATGTTATCTAACAGAGCATTTAGCTTTAGGTCGTGATTTTGTTTTTGAACAAGGTAGGGCTATGAATTGTACTTCAATAATTACAGCATCTGTTGAGTCAGAGAATTCAAAGATAATCAGTGTAAAAGTTGGTGGCTTTGCAAGTAATATTGGTACGGTGGTAATCCCCGTATAACAAGAAAATTAAATCGGACTAAAAACGCTTGGTTTGGTTCGCTGCGCTCACAAGTATAGCCAAGCATTTTTAGCCGTTTATTTAAGCGTTATATTTTTCGGAGGTAAAGTGAGTATATCGCTAGAAGAATTGAAAAAAGTGTCATACCTCAAGATAGATAAGGTGGATGACAGAGCCATTCCGATGCAGTTTTGTCATCACCCAAATGGTGAATGGGAATCGTGGATTGATGCAAATGGCACTTTAATTAAAATGCAAATGGTTGACGTAATGGACGGTTGTTATTTTGCAAAGTCCCCGGCTAAGTCGACAGATGTTCATCTCAAATTTGTCTCACTCCTACTGAAAAAAGCGTATTTCAAAGATCTTGTTCACCTTGAAAGAGGGATTGCAGAAGATATTAATAACCTATGCACAAGCATTGAAAAAATTGAGCTATTTCATGAAGTTTGGTTTAGTAACCCTGAAAGAATTAACTGGCGCTTTGTGACAACTGAAATTGAGTATGTTTTTAAGGTATGCCGTAGTATTTTTGATTTGCTACAAGAAATTGTGTATCGGATTTGGGAAAGGTTTGAATATCTAGATAAGAGCACCACCAAAAAGAAACTAAGAAAAAGTTTCAGAGAAATGCTCTACAAGTCTGGTGAAATAAGTACTTCTAAAGAAATAGCTGAAAGGTTCAATATCCCTGAGTCGCTAGCTCAGTTTTATACCCAGCAATCTGAGTTTTTTGTTTGGCTTAGAGATTATAGAGACAAAATAGTACATGGCGGAAAGAACGTAGAACATATACTTACCTTAGACGAAGGCTTTGCTGTTGCTATTGACCAGCCTGCCTTTGAAGGTTTACACATTTGGGATATAACCGAGATTAAGAATAATAGACTTGGTTCATTGCGTGCTTTGTTAGCTTATGCGACTTTAAATACGATTAGTGCAGTAGAACAATGTTCAACAATCTTACAGCAAATTATTCAATTCCCTCCTGATATCGCGCCTGAATATGAGGTCTTTATTAGAGGTGGCAATCTTTCAGTGTTGCATAATTTGTATACATACGCTGAAGGTAATGAGTGGAAAAAAATATAACAAAGCATTTAAGAGTGATTCGCAACGCTTGGCAGTTTCGCTTCGCTCAAGTATAGCCAAGCGCCACTCACACCTTAATGCGGCGTTATGTGTCTCTGAAAGTATGAGAATAGAAAACACCAAAGATCGCAGAAAGGTGAAGGCCATTGAAGAATGGTCGCTAGCCCTTGTGAAGGAAGACAAGACCCGGGAAATCATGAATTGGGATGAAACATCTACATGGCACAATTCTAAATTCATTGATCTAGAATCAGGCCAAGAATGGGTCATCTATATATCAGACCGCGCTTACCCTGGAGAGGTCAAATTAATTGAGAACTGCGCGTAAAACACATAACAAGGCGCTCAAGCGGGAGCAATGATCTTTCCCCAATAAAACGGACACCGAAATCTAATTAAGATTGAGGTGTCAAATGCCGAAGTACAACTATAGATTTCGCCATTAAAAATACCGCTATTCAGAGCCATTGATCATCATACAAAAAGCCACCGAATCTTTCGATTCGGCGGCTTTCATCAACCGCTAAAACAGCGCTTTACTTAGCCAACCACACCAGCAAAGCCTGACGCTCCTCATCGGTCATACCTGTCAGGTTGCCCAATGGCATATAGCCGGTTTGCAGCGCCGGAATGGTTTTATCCTTTACCGCTAAAACCTGCTCTGCACTTTCCATCACAATCCCCGCCGGTGCGGAGGCAAATCCCGGATTGGTCGGTTGTTGTGCGTGGCAGGATGAACAACGTTGCTCAACAATAACCATGGCTTGCGCATCCGTCAGCACCGCTTCTCCTGCTTTGGCTTCGATCTTGGCCGGGGCCATCACCGCCGCCAATGCTGCCAGCATAATCGCTGCTAATACCAGAATCATTGGTTTCACTTCACCACGGTGGCGCAGGTTGAAGAAGTGACGAGCAAAGGCACTGATAAAGCCAATCGCTGCCAGTACCAGCCAACCGTATTCATGGCTGTAGGTCATCGGGTAGTGGTTACTGATCATGATAAAGATCAGTGGCAGGGTGAAGTAGTTATTGTGAGTAGAGCGTAGTTTGGCAAACGCACCGTATTTAGGATCAGGGGCTTCACCACGCTGCACCGCCTCTACCAGCGCACGCTGCGACGGCATAATACCGAAGAATACATTGCCCGCCATAATGGTGCCGATAATCGCACCCACGTGAATATAGGCACCACGCGCCGAGAAAATCTGATTCGCTGCCCAGGAAGCGAACACTAAAATAGAGAATAAAATCAGGCCAAACACTTTGCCGTTATGGCGCAGTGGCGAGCGCACCATGAGTTCATAAATACCGACACCAGCTGCAATAAAACCAAGGCCTGCAGCAATGGCTTCGCCTTGGGTAAAGTCCATGCGGCTGCTATCAATTAAGAAGCTTTCAGCGCCGACATAATAAACCACCCATAACATCACCATGCCGGTCAGCCAGGTGGTGTAGGCTTCCCATTTGAACCAGTGCAGGTTGGCAGGCATGGCCTCTGGCCCTAATTTGTATTTGGCGACTTCATAAAAACCACCACCGTGGATGGCCCATAAATCACCACCAATGCCTTTGTCTTTTTTCCACTGCGGTGGTTCTTCCAGGCTGTTATCCAGCCAGACAAAATAAAACGATGCACCAATCCAGGCGACACCGGCAATCACGTGAAACCAGCGGAAGAACAGGTTTAACCACTCGTAAAAATACGCTTCCATTATTTGCTCCCATCGCGGCTATGTAATTTCTGGCCCGCCACGTAAGTAGACTTCACCGTGCGGTCATCACCCAGAATAATCATGGCAAATAATTTTTCTGCCAGTGTTTTGCATTTGCTTTGTTTTAACGCCATTAATGGCGTGGAATTAAAGTCCATCACAATAAAGTCGGCTTCGTTACCGGCGTTAAAGGAGCCAATTTTATCGTCCAGCTGTAAAGTACGGGCGTTGCCCAAAGTCGCCAGATACAGGCTCTTTAACGCCGATAGCTTATTACCGCGCAACTGACAAACCTTATAGGCTTCGTTCAGGGTTTGCAGCATGGAGAAGCTGGTGCCGCCGCCCACATCGGTTGCCACACTGTACGCAACCTGCTCTTTTTCCAGTTCTGCAATATCCAACAAGCCGGAACCTAAGAACAGGTTAGAGGTTGGACAGAAAGACACACTGGAGCCGGTATCGCGGAAGCGTTCGTGTTCGCGTGGAGTCAGGTGAATACCATGAGCAAATACGCTGCGTTTCCCCAGCAGGTTGTACTGATCGTAAACGTCTAGATAATCTTTCGATTCCGGGAACAACTCCTGAACAAAGGCCACTTCGTCTTTGTTTTCCGAGATGTGGGTTTGCATATACACATCCGGATGCTCTTCTAACAGCTGTCCGGCTTTTTCCAGTTGTTCCGGCGTTGAGGTAATGGCAAAGCGTGGCGTTACGGCATACAGCTGGCGGCCATTACCATGCCAGCGTTCAATCAGCTCTTTACTGTCGTTGTAGCTGCTTTCCACATCGTCGCACAGGAATTCCGGCGCGTTACGATTCATCATCACTTTGCCGCAAATCATGCGGGTATTGCGTTGTTCAGACGCTTCGAAGAAGGCATCCACACTTTGTTTGTGAACCGTGCCAAATACCAGCGCCGTTGTGGTGCCACATTTAACCAATTCATCCAGGAAGAGGTTAGCAATACGGCTGGCGTATTCTTTATCTTCAAACTGGCGCTCTGCCGGGAAGGTGTAATTATTTAACCAGTCGAGCAGTTGCTCACCGTATGAGGCAATCACTTCCACCTGAGGGAAATGAATATGGGTGTCGATCATGCCCGGCATAATTAAATGGCCGCTGTAATCAACCATCTCAACGTGCTCAGGCAGATCTTTTTGAATATCGGTAAATGGCCCGGTTTTAATTACCTTGCCGTCTTCGACCACCAGTGCGCCGTCTTCGAAAAACTCATAGGCCTGCTCCCCTGCTTTATCCGGATCATCCAGAAAGTGAAGGATGCTGGCTCGATAAACAGTCGTGCTCTCTGTCTTCATAATCACTCTTATTTGTTATAGCTGAATTTCAATCAGCTCATCCTGATTAAAATAAAATTCTTCGCAGTTATTGCCTTCGCCTTTACGGTCAACCACCAGGAAATCACACACTTTATTTAACCCTAGTACCGGGTGGTGCCAGGTATTCATGCGATAATTGATGCCCTGATTCGGCTGAGCCAGAAACAGGTGTAAATTTTCAGGCGTTAATTCTTCTACCGCATCCGCCACCAGCACCAGATAAGGTTCGCCTGACAGCGGATGAAATGATTGGCTGCCACGCGGGTGGCGTTCCATCATTTCGATACGCATGCTGCGCTTGTCGCCTTCTCGTTGACCCGGGCGGTTTAGCAAAGGCTGAGTCATACGTGGTTGTGCGCGGAAAATATTAATAACGGCGGTGTCTTCCGGGCGTTCGGTTTGCACTTTTACCAGAGAATCATAACGCTCGGTGTTGCCGTCATTGATCATGATGGGTGCGCTTGTTCCGGCTTCGACCACTTCGCCGAAGGGTGCGAAGGCTTCAGCGGTTAATGGCTGAGGTTTTAAAATAAAAGTCATATTAACTACCGCGATAAGTCGACATACCATGCGCTGAAATCAGCAGCGGCACATGATAATGCTCGTCTGGGTTTTCAATACGGAATTCAAACGACACGCTTGGATAAAAACAGGTTAAGCCTTGTTTTTCGAAGTATGGATCGGTGGCAAAGGAGATTTTATAAATCCCGGCTTCACGCTGCTGGCCCGCCAGCCAATCTAAAATACGGCCATCGCTGTTGGTTTCGCCGCTGGCAATTTCGCCCCAGTTACCGTCGCTATCGCGTTTTTCCAGTACAACTGCCATACCGGCAGCCGGTTTGCCTAAATGTGTGTCTAACACGTGTGTGGTGATCGGAGATGGTGCTGACATTGGTGATTCCTCATCCCATATTCTAAAAAATATTCTTAATATTTATAACAACTCATAGATAGATCTTTGAGAGTCGCTGTTAATACATCCCTGTACGCTCGTTCGCGCCATCCATGGCGCCAAGGCTCTCATCAATCTATCTATAAATTGTCATTTAATTTCTTCTTAATTAAGCATCCGGTAATAGCTTATTAATTCGGATGGCGGTGATTTTTGCTTGCTCAGCCGCCGCATTCAGCAACTCTTGCTCGCGCGAATTTGGCAAACGCTGCTCCAGTAATTCCAGCATTTCAGCCGCGGATTTTCCGGTCGCGCAGACGATAAAAATAAAGCCATTTTTATCGTGATACTCATTATTGCCTTGGGCTAAGCGTTCTATCACGTCATCACTGGCTTCGTTAACAGAGCTTTGTTCACCAGAGGCCAGTTTTTTGGTGTGCGCGTATTTGGCTTTTAAGCTCGACACATCACCAATTTTTGGGTGGCCTTCAAAAGCCTGCAGAAAATCACTCTCGCCCAGTTTGCTCCATACGGTTTCAGCAACACTCAGGCATTGCTCAACACTCGCATACGGGCGCGCTGCGACCATACCCTCAATCCAGTTTTTTGAGGTGCAGCAGTTTTCAAACGCAAACGCGGCATCCTGTTCATTTAACTGGTTAAGTTGCTCTACGGTATAGGTTAAGTCTGCCATGTTATTTGCCCGTCACTTTTGCCAGTGATTCAGATGGATAACCCCACAGACGAACACGGCTGATACCACCATCCGGGTACATTTTTACCCGTACATGGGTAAAGGCCTGATCGTTATTTTGCACTTCTTTTTTGAAGGTATGCTCACGGTCATCATACAAACGAGTACGATCCATAATTGGCTGCCAGTTAACAGCAGACGGCTGAGCACGACCCGCCATTAATGCATCCTGATGGGAGTCGGCTTCTAATGCCGCAACGTCCGCTGCCTGCTCATCAGTTAGAACAGCCGCTTCAATGGCGAAGCTATGCGGGTAGTTACCTTTAAAGTGTGCGGTATCCACCAGCACTTTTTCAATGCTGCCTTTGGCGGCTAATTTCAGAATCAACCAATCATTAAAGCGATCTTTTTCAGCATCACCAATGGTACGACGGCGCTTGGTTTCCCAACCATCACCCATGTTCACGCCACGGCCCGGCATGATCATGTTTTCCATATGGGAGAAGAACATATCAGAACACACAACCGGGCGAGCGCCGTTTTTAATATAAGCCAGGTCAATGAGTTCACCCGGCAGGAATAAATCCGCATCCGGAATCACTTCACCGTACACTTTTAAACGAGCGATGCCGCCATCCGGGTACATATTCAGACGAACATGAGTCCAGACCTGCTCAGACTCGACGGTAAAATAGTGCGGCGCACCCGGGCCAACTTCGGAGCGAACTACAATTTCAGTCCACTCAGTGTTGTCATCCGGGTTGCCTTCGCTGACACAAGCCTCTAACGACACGCTTTGTGGCGCATTTCCCAGGAAGTGCGCGGTATCGACGTTAACACCACGAATAATGCCCTGCGCACCCAGCTTGATCACACACCAGTCGTATTCCAGACCATCGTCGGTGGTACCGTCTGGCAGGAAACGGCGACGACGGCTTTCCCAGCCATCCATCAACTGCCCACGCTCGGTAAATACGCCCTTCTGGAACACCGGCTCTTCCAGCTTCAGCAGATTTTCCATTTCAGCAAAAAAGTCGTTGCTGCAGGCAATCGCCTGACCGCCTAACTTACGGCTGGCCAGATCGGTGTATAAGGTTTCAAACGGGTTTTTCACAGAATCTTCAGTGTTCATAGTGCTTTAAATAGTTTCGTTTAAATAAAAAATTAATCTGACAGCTTTAATGATGCACCGGTACCCGTGGTATCCACGCTACGCTGATCATTGGTTAATTCTTGCTTGATATTTTTCCAGCTCAGACCGCGCTGCTTTTTATCAATTTGCTTATTATCAAGCTGATCCTCATTTTGATGCTGCAGTGCAATTAACTCACCAGCGATAGACACGGCCACTTCCATCGGCAATTTACCCGGCACGGCACTGAGTCCTACAGGACAAATAACCCGTTGAATATCGCCCTGGGAAAATTCACGCGCTTCTAAACGACGAATAAAACGCTGCGCTTTGGTATCGGAACCAATTAAGCCAATATGATTTAATCCCGGGTGCTTTAACGCCGCTTCGGTTAATTCATAATCCAGCTGATGGTTATGCGTCAGAATTAATACGTTGGCACCAGCTGGCAGATTTTCCATTTCATAGGTCGGATCATCACTGACGATGGCATTAATATTGGCTGCGGTTTCAGCCGGAAATAATTCTGCACGGCTATCCACCCAACTCACCTTACACGGCAAGCCTGACAGAATATTCATCAGTGCTTTGGCAACATGACCTGCACCAAATACGGCAACCTGAAAATCACACGCAGCAAAGGTTTCAATCAGTACAGTTGCACTACCACCACAACATTGGCCTAACGAAGCGCCCAGAGGGAAGTGATCAATTTGTTGAGAATCGGTATTAGCCACCAACAACTCACGTGCTTTATTGGTGACAACAAATTCAAGATGACCACCACCAATGGTGTCGTAGGTTTTTTCGCCGGTAATCACCATTTTGCTGCTTTGATCGCGTGGTGTAGAACCAGTGCAACCCAATACCGTCACCAGAGCATAGGCTTCGCCTTTATGCTGGCATTTTTGTACAGCATCAAACCAGTGTTGAGAGCGCATCACCCTTCCCCCTCTGAATGTGAAGTGGATTGCCGGAGATGTTTCTGACAGATATTAATGTGCGAGGCCGTCTGCGACATGGATGTCGCAGCCGAGCGTACAGGGACAAAACCGCAGGAGCAGGTTTTGCACAGCGCAGCTGCCCAACGGGCAAAGTACATGGATGTACTTTGTAAATATTTACCGCGTGCCTGCGAACAAAAATGACCAACTGAGTTGTGCGTTTTCATAAAATCAGCCTTTTGCCTGCACATCCTGAACGGCAAATAACACACGCTCAGGCGTCGCCGGGGTATCCAAACGCGGATTCAACTTGTAATCACCAACGCTGGCAATCGCATCACGAATAGCACTCCACACCGAAATACCGTGCATAAACGGCGGCTCGCCCACCGCTTTAGAACGGTACACGGTTGCCTCGCCATTCGGGCGGTCTTCCATCAGCTTCACATTAAATTCAAACGGAGTATCACCCACTGCCGGAATTTTATAGGTCGCCGGGCCATTACTGGTTAAGCGGCCGTCATTATTCCAAACCAGCTCTTCAGTAGTTAACCAACCCATGCCCTGAATAAAGGCACCTTCGATCTGACCAACATCAATATCCGGGTTTAATGAACGACCAACATCGTGAAGAATATCAACCCGCTGTAAACGATATTCACCGGTTAAGGTATCCACAATGACTTCGCTTACCGCCGCACCATTCGCGTAATAATAGAACGGGCGACCTTTACCGGTTTCGCGGTCGTAGTGGATTTTTGGCGTTTTATAAAAACCGGTCGATGACAGCGGTACACGCCCCATATACGCCTGCTGGACAAAATCAGCAAATGGAACACGTTGTTCTTCACCGTCTTTCTGATACACCAGATGGCTATCGAATAATTTAACGCTGTCAGCATCCGCCTGATAATGCTCATAAGCGAAGGCGAATAACCCTTCTTTAATACGCAAACAGGCATCACGTGCAGCCATACCATTTAAATCGGTACCAGAAGACGCTGCGGTTGGCGAAGTGTTCGGCACTTTATCGGTACGGGTGGCGGATACCTGAATGGTATCCAGGTCTACCTGAAATTCTTCGGCAACGACTTGAGCCACTTTCAGGTATAACCCCTGACCCATTTCCGTACCACCGTGGTTCAGATGAATACTGCCATCGGTGTAAATATGAACCAGTGCGCCAGCCTGATTTAAAAACTGAACGGTAAAAGAAATACCAAATTTAACCGGCGTTAACGCCAGGCCTTTTTTCAGAATCGGGCTGGTTTGATTAAACTCATTAATCGCTTCACGACGAGCCCAATAATCGGAGCTGGTTTCTAAATCAGAAATTAATTCTGATAATAAATTGTGCTCAACTTTCTGGCCGTAGTGGGTTTCATCACGTGGATCGATGTCACCATCCGCCGTACGAATATGATCGTGCGTCACACCGTATAAATTACGCTTACGAATGGTCAGCGGATCTTCCCCTAAATGACGGGCAATATCGTCCATCATTAATTCCGCCAGAATCACACCCTGCGGGCCACCAAAACCACGATACGCGGTGTTCGATACTTTATGCGTTTTTGCCCGATGGCCAGTCACCGTAGCGTTATTCAGATAATAGGCGTTATCGGAATGGAACATGGCGCGGTCAACAATCGCGTCACTTAAATCCGGCGAGTTACCACAATCACCGGTAACCATTAAATCTGCGCCCTGAATAATGCCCTGCTCGTCAAAACCAATATCGTACTGGTTATAGAATGGGTGACGTTTACCCGTCATCACCATATCGTCGTTACGGGTCATGCGGTATTTCACCGGTTTACCGGTTTTGTGCGCCATGATGGCGGCAATACAAGCTAATGGTGCGGCCTGGGTTTCTTTACCACCAAAACCACCGCCCATACGGCGTACTTCAACCTGCACTTTATTAATACTGACATCCAACACTTCCGCGACCAGTTTCTGGACTTCCGTCGGGTGCTGGCTGGAGGTATACACATGCATACCGCCGTCTTCGGTTGGGTGAACAGAGCACACCTGACCTTCCAGATAAAAGTGCTCCTGACCATTCACATGCATTGCACCCTGAATACGGTGAGCAGCATTGTTCAGTGCCGTTTCAGAATCACCGCGTTTATGCTGATGCGTCGGACGAACGAAGAATTCCTGTTCCAGCGCTTTTTCAACGTCCAGCACTGGCTCCAGTATTTCGTATTCAATTTTAGCTTTTTTAACCGCTGCACGGGCAATCTCAATACTGGTGGCTGCTACCGCAAAAATTGGTTGGCCAACGTATTCGCAGGTTTCTTCTACCAACACAGGGTCGCCAGAAAAAACGGGGCCAATGTCGACGTGTCCTGGTACATCTTCTACCGTGATCACATCGACGACCCCCAAGGTTTCTCTAACTGCAAAGAGATCGATCGACTTAATTTTCGCGTGGGGGTAAGCACTGCCACCCACTGCGATGTGCAACTGGTTTGGAAACTCCGGCATGTCATCGACATACACTGCTTTTCCGGAAACGTGTTTCTCAGCACTTTCGTGCTTCATGCTTTGGCCAGTGTGACCCTTTAACTTTTTTGTTTTTGCCGGGCGTTCACGCTCAGGAGCATCAATTAACTTACGCATTGTGATTCTCCATCAGGTTAATAGCATCGCTGGCAGCCAGCTGGCTGGAGTGGATATTTTCGATACGGGAAATACTGTCTGGCTGGAGCAATTCCAAAGCACATTTCTGCACCAGATTTTTCGCCACTAATAAGCGGTATTCATCGGTCGCACGTACATCGGACATTGGCGTAAAGTCTTCTGCCAGTTTCTCGGCTGCCTGGCGGAACTGAGTGCCGTTGACCGGTGAACCCGTCAATGCCGCTTCCAGCTCAGCGGCCGCTTTCGGAATGGCTGCCATACCACCAAAGCCGGTACTGATCGCTGCGACCTTGCTACCGCCTGAAGCTGAGTTATCGCCTGACATGGTTACTTTGAACGCTGCCAACACCGCGGAGATGTCATCTTCCAGACGCTTGGAGATCTTATAGACCTTCAGCTGTTCATCCGCTTTTAATTTTGGAATCTTAATGGTGCGAATGTATTCGCCCGCTTCCAGCGTGGTTTTCTTGTAATCCACAAAGAAGTCTTTCAGCTTGATCCAACGCGAACCAACACCACTCACCAGGCCGGGAGCAGATGCCAGTTCAATACAAGCACCCAGTGCCAATAACACCGGCGGTGTATCACCAATCGGGGAGGCATTCGCAATATTTCCACCGAGAGTACCGTTGTTACGCACCTGTCTGGAGCCCAGACGGGTCAACAGTTGTGCAAACTCAGGGAAGTACTTGGCTAACAACGGCTCAGCTTCGCTGTAGGTAACACCTGCGCCAATTAACAATGCGTGGTCTTCATCACGAATGGTTCGCAGCGAATCAATGCCACCCAGAGCAATCAGCTTGTTGATCGGCTTCAGGAACTGAGTGACTTCTAATGCCAGGTCCGTTGCACCCGCTACAACACGTGCATCCGGATGTTCTTTTAATAAGCTTTGCAGCTGCTCTTCAGTCTCTGGTGCCCAGGCTTGCTGACCGTTAGTCGAGAAGCTCGCAGCAGTTGCAACACCTTCACCCTGATCAACAGACGCTGAGGCATCTGGCTGCCATACCTGCACCGCTTGAGGACGGTTATCCGGGTAATCATTCAGATGGGAAGCGGCTTCGATAATCGGGCGGTAACCAGTACAACGACATAAGTTGCCCGATAGTGCTTCGATAATCTGATGTTGTGTGGCTTGTTGCTGTGCATCTTCGCCATTATTAATAGATTCATGCAGCGCCGCCAGCGACATCACAATGCCCGGGGTACAAAAGCCACACTGAGAACCATGGTAATCCACCATTGCTTGCTGGGCTGGGTGGAGTTGAGGTTCATCACTCCCGCCAGTAAGCGTACCGCGCCCCGTCGCCAAAGCATCGACCGTTACAACACTCTTGCCATTCAGCTGGGCAACAAAAGTAATGCAACCATTGATCGCTTTGTAGTACCACTGTCCATCCTGCTGCTCACCCAGCAACACCGAACAGGCACCACAATCACCTGAACCACACCCTTCTTTTGTACCTGATAGGGATTCATGGGTACGTAAATAGCGTAATAACGTCGTATCACTGTCTATATTTCGTACAACTGTCAGATTCCCATTCAAAAAAAATCGAACCACGTCTGCGCTTGCCTCTTTGTTATCCGGTCGGTGACCCTGGTTATATAAAGCACGTTGCAATATTCTGACCAATTAGACAAGTTTATCAAACTATTACCGCATAGTGGACACATAGAAGATTTCAGCCTGAATAGACATGCCTGCTATATCGCGGGTTATTAACCAGTGTACCTTTATGTAAACAATCAACTGTTACCTGGCTACCCAAACACCCATAAATTAACCATTCAGTCAGCTTTGCACCAAAACGATTCAGAGGTACTTTTGAATCGCACCAGATATGCGCAATTTTTTCTGACCAGGTTGAATAATATTCCGGATTTACTCGTAGCAGGGTATTAAATAAACCTGTATATAAGCTGACCTGATGAACAATTTTTTATTAAAATGCGGCTTTTCTTCCTATACCAAAGAAAAGCTGGCAGGCCATTTGCTTTGACTTTTCGACCAAATGGTCAAAAACAACTTATGAAAAGAATTGAATTAAAAAATATCACCAAACGTTACCCCGGTTGCGTCGCTAATGATCAGGTTAACCTGACCGTGCACGCCGGTGAGACACATGCGTTATTAGGTGAAAACGGCGCGGGCAAAAGCACTCTGATGAAAATCATTTACGGTGTGGTAGCACCGGATGAAGGTCAGATGTTATGGCAGGGGGAAAATGTTCGTATCAGTGGTCCGGCACATGCGCGTGAGCTGGGCATTGGTATGGTGTTCCAGCATTTCTCATTATTTGAGACCTTAACGGTTGCTGAAAATATTGCGCTGAGTATGGCAGCCGACGATGTGACATCTATGGATGAATTAAAACATCGTATTGAAACCGTGTCTGAGCGTTATGGCATGAAGCTCGACCCCAATCGTTATGTGAATACACTGTCGATTGGTGAGCAGCAGCGTGTTGAAATTGTGCGCTGTTTATTACAGGACGTTAAATTATTAATTCTGGATGAACCGACATCCGTATTAACGCCGCAGGAAGTGGATGTGTTATTCCACACCCTGCGCCAGCTGGCCGAAGAAGGCTGCAGCATTTTATTTATTTCCCACAAGCTCGATGAAGTCCGTGCTTTGTGTGATAACGCTACCATTTTACGTGGCGGCAAAGTCACGGGGGATTGTGACCCACGCACCACATCAACCGAAGAGATTGCTCGGTTAATGGTAGGTGATGACACACCATTAAGTGAAAACTACGAACGTGCTCAGGGCGCAGATGCTTTCCTGAATATTCGTGAACTGGATTTTAAATCCGACGACCCATTTGCCACGTCATTAAAAAACATCAACCTGGAAGTTAAAGCCGGAGAGATTCTCGGTATTGCCGGTGTTGCCGGTAACGGTCAGGAAGAATTATTAAACCTGATCAGTGGTGAAGAAACCTGTAACGCCAACCAGGTCTTTTTTGCTGACCAGGCGGTTGGCAACCTGGGGCCGGAAAAACGTCGCTTAGCCGGATTAGGATTTGTCCCGGAAGAACGCCTGGGTCGTGGCGCCGTGCCAGATATGTCACTGGAAGATAACGGTTTATTAACCGGTTATCAGGGCGAGCTGACTCATAAAGGTTGGATTAATAAAAGCAAAGTTAAAGCCTTCGCTGAAAAGATTATTGATCAGTTTAATGTAAAAACCGCAGGTAGCCATGCCCAGGCTAAATCGTTATCGGGTGGTAATTTACAGAAGTTTATTATCGGCCGTGAAATGCTGCAAAACCCTAAGTTATTAGTGTGCTCTCACCCGACCTGGGGGGTGGATATCGGTGCAGCCATTCTGATTCGTCACGCATTGATTGATTTGCGTGATAAAGGTGCAGCGATTCTGGTGGTTTCCGAAGATATTGATGAGCTGTATTCCATCAGTGATCGTATTTGCGCCATCTGTGATGGTCGTTTATCTCCGGTAGCCAATACTGACGATGTATCCATTAATCAACTGGGGCTATGGATGGCCGGTGATTTTGAACACCAGTCTGCGAAGTCGAATTAAGAATTATGTTAACACTAGAAAAACGCCCATCAGACAGCCAAACCATGTCGTATTTATCGCCACTGCTGGCGATTGTACTGACATTGGTCAGTGGTGCTGTGTTATTTACCGCCATGGGTAAAGACCCATTGGCTTCACTGTATACTTTTTTTGTTTCACCCCTGAGTGATTTATACGGCTGGACCGAGCTGGGAACCAAAGCCGGGCCATTATTATTATGTGCCATGGGATTGATGTTGTGCTTTAAAGCCAAGATCTGGAATATCGGTGCCGAAGGTCAGTTTATTTTAGGCGGCTTAGGCGGCGGTTATATCGCACTGGAGTTAATGGAAGCCGAAGGCATCTGGGTATTACCGGCGGTACTTATTTTTGGTGCTTTGTGTGGTATGGCCTGGGCGGCGTTGGCCGCACTGTTAAAAACCCGTTTTAACGCCAATGAAATTCTGACCACCATCATGCTCAATTACATTGCCTTAAACTGGTTATTGTATGGCGTGCATGGCCCTCTCAAAGATCCGAGTGGTTTTAACTTTCCGGAATCAGCCATCTTCTCCGAAGCGGCAACACTGCCACTGATTTTTGAAGATTACCGGTTAAATATCAGCATCTTCTTTGCGTTATTCGCTATGGCGGCCATCTGGACACTGATGTCACGCACCATGATGGGCTTTCAGATTTCAGTGTTAGGTGAAGACCAATCTGCAGCAAACTTCGCGGGCTTTAAAGGCAAACGCCTGACCTGGCTGGTGTTATTGCTGTGTGGCGCACTGGCGGGTCTGGCTGGCGTGAGTGAAGTCACCGGCACCGTTGGCCAGCTGACGCCTTATATCTCACCGGGTTACGGTTACGCTGCCATTATTGTTGCTTTCCTTGGGCGTATGCACCCGCTGGGCATTTTATTTGCCAGCATGTTGTTAGCCCTGACCTACATGGGTGGTGAAATGGCACAGATGGATTTAGGCCTGCCTAAATCACTGACCGGATTATTCCAGGGCATGTTGTTGTTTTATTTATTAGCCTGCGACCTGTTGATCAGTTATCGCATTGTAAAAGTTAAGAAAAGCCCAGCAGTTGCAGGCTAAAGGCGAAGGTTTTAAAGATGGATTTCGATCTGATAGTTAATATTTTATTTGCCACCATTCGTACCGGCACGCCATTAATTTTAATTGCACTGGGTGAAATGGTTGCGGAAAAGTCTGGCGTATTAAACCTGGGTCAGGAAGGCATGGTACTGATGGGCGCAGTCTGTGGCTTTATGGCTGCGGTTGTGACCGGCAATGCGGGCCTGGGTGTGATTGCTGCCATTATTGCGGGCATGGTCGCTTCGCTGCTGTTTGGTTTTCTGGCGATTTCCCTGGTTACCAACCAGGTCGCTACCGGTCTGGCCTTAACCATTTTTGGTATTGGTTTAAGTGCCTTTATTGGTGCCGGTTACGTGGGTATGGCCATTGAAGGTATTACTCCATGGGAAATTCCGTTGTTAAGTGATTTACCCGTGATTGGCAAAATTTTATTCAGCCACGATCCACTGGTGTATTTATCCTGGGTTTTATTTGGTCTGATTTTCTGGTGCTTCCGCAGCACTCGCATTGGCCTGACGGTTCGTGCCGTGGGTGAAAACCCGGAAGCGGCCAATGCCATTGGTATTCCTGTGATGAAGGTTCGTTACGGCGCGGTGTTATTTGGTGGCGCAATGGCTGGCCTGGCGGGCGGTTATTTATCGCTGGCCTACACCCCGATGTGGAATGAAGGTATGTCGGCTGGTCGTGGCTGGATTGCTCTGGCTCTGGTGGTATTTGCCAGCTGGAAAGCCGAACGTATTTTGTTAGGTGCTTATTTATTTGGCGCGGCCAGCATCATGCACCTGGTATTGCAGGGCCTGGGCTTTGAAGCCTCACCAAACCTGCTGGCTATGCTGCCGTATATCGCCACCATCATTGTATTAGTGGTGATTGCCAACGATTCAATTAAAGCAAAACTCAGTACGCCACTGGCACTGGGACAGCCGTATCGACCTCAGGTTTAACGGCTGATAAAAATTAAAACCAAAGAAGTACAAACTACCAAGAGAAAGGAGACCATGATGGGTCGTAATAAAATCGCAACGCTGATTTCAGCTGCAACACTGGCTCTGGGAGCAAGTTTTGTTAATGCTGAAGATCCACTGAAAGTAGGCTTCGTTTATGTTGGCCCAACCGGTGATGCTGGCTGGACTTACGCACACGATGAAGCGCGTAAATACATGGAAGAGCAACTGGGTGACAAAGTTGAAACCAGCTATGTTGAAAGTGTTGCTGAAGGCCCGGACGCTGAGCGTGTGATCCGTCGTCTGGCGAAAGATCATGGCCTGATTTTCACCACGTCATTTGGTTACATGAACCCGACGTTAAAAGTGGCGAAAAAATTCCCGAAAGTGAAATTCGAACATGCCACCGGTTATAAGCAATCGAAAAACATGGGTACCTATTTTACCCGTGCTTATCAGGGTCGTTACCTGACCGGTTTAGTGGCAGGCAAAATGACCAAGTCTAACGTACTGGGTTACGTGGCTTCTTTCCCGATTCCTGAAGTCATTCGTGGTATTAACGCATTCACCAAAGGCGCGAAAGAAGTTAACCCGGATGTGAAAGTTAAAGTGGTATGGGCAAGCACCTGGTACGACCCGGCTAAAGAGCGTGAAGCGGCTGAAACTCTGATGCTGCAAGGCGCTGACATCCTGACTCAACACACTGACTCTGCAGCGGTTATTCAAGCCGCAGAATCTAAAGGTAAATTCGCCATTGGTTACCACTCTGATATGAGTGCTTATGGTGAAAAAGCACATCTGACCTCAACCGTTCATAACTGGGGCGATCTGTACACTCAGAAAGCTCAGGCTGTTATCGACGGCAGCTGGAAAGCTGAAGACGTATGGACAGGTATTGCACAAGGTTCTACTGACTTAGCACCATTCAACGATGCCGTACCTGCGGATGTTCGCGAACTGGTTGAAGCGAAAAAAGCGGCTATTAAAGCCGGTGAAGCACGCGTATTTGATGGCCCGGTTACCGCACAAGACGGTTCTGTAAAAGCGAAAGATGGCGAATCTCTGTCTGATGGCGATCTGCAGGGCATGAACTGGTACATCGATGGTGTTGAAGGCAAGCTGCCTCAGTCTTAATCGTTATTCATTATTGTTTAAATTGATTTAAAAACATCCCGGTAATCTGGAAAAACCATGAAGGTGAATCCGGTTACCGGGGCTTTAAAACCTCTGGAGAGAGACTATGAAAAAGCAATTATTAACCGCCGCTATTGCTGCTGCCGCGTCTATGGGCGTTTCTGCTGAACAGTTCTGGGCTGATAACAGCGTTTCTGTACTGTACGGTTCTGACTACACTTTAACCCCAAACCAGGATGAAACCAACACACTGACTACCATGACTCTGGAGCACGTTTCCGGTCATAGCTGGGGTGGCCTGTTTTATTTCATTGATCGTCATGTTGGCGAAAGCAACTTTGAAGAAACTTACGGTGAATTTTCTCCAAAATTCACTTTGGCTTCATTTGAAGACAGCGTAATCAAAAGTGTTAATGCTGCTTTCACTTACGAATTCAGCTCTAACAGCGGTGGCTTCAGCCAGGATAACTACCTGTACGGTGTTGGTGCCGATCTGGCGATCCCTGGTATGAACTTCGCCAGCGTGACTTATTATTACTCTCAGCGTAATAATACCTTCGATAACGGTGACAACGATCACCAGATCACTCTGACTTACGGCTGGTCTGAAGGCAACTTCAACATCGATGGTTTCCTGGATTATTCAACCGGCACAGAAGATCACGATGCTGAGTTCAACTTCACTCCACAGCTGACCTACAACCTGGGTCCAGCACTGGGCACAGATAACAAGGTGAAAGTAGGTATCGAATACAGCTACTGGAACAACAAGTTTGGCCAGAAGTTTGTTGAAGATGATGACCGCGACCAGAACGCCGTTAGCCTGCTGCTGAAAGTTCACCTGTAAGCGATTCGCTTATCACAGGTAAATTAAAAAAGGGGCGCATTGTTGCCCCTTTTTTATCTCACCAGGGCCGGTGTGTGTTAAACTGGTCTGACCTTTTTGTCTGTCACTACGCTTTTGGCGGGAAACAGGAATGACGAAGCAAAAGTATAAGCCGGGTAAAATCCGCGAACGTAACAACGAAAATATTCTGGCAGCCGCGGAACAAGAGTTTGTTCTGCACGGTTTTAAAGGTACCAGCATGCAATCCATTGCTGACCGTGCCGGTGTACCAAAAGCCAATATCCATTATTATTTTAAAAACAAAGCCAACCTGTACCGCGCTTTGTTAGAAAACATTATGCAGGTGTGGAATGAAGTTTTATCTGACATCACACCTGACAGTGATCCGGCGGATGTATTAACCCGCTTTATCCGATCTAAAGTTCATTTGTCGTATACCAACCCAAACGCTTCTAAAATTTTCGCTATGGAAATTATTCAGGGTGCGCCGCATTTACGCGAACACCTGAGCCAGAACATGCGTACCTGGGTTAAAGAAAAAACCAACGTGATTCAAAGTTGGGTGGATCAGGAAAAAATTCGTCCGATTGAT
Source organism: Bacterioplanoides sp. SCSIO 12839 (assembly GCF_024397975.1). Taxonomy (NCBI): domain Bacteria; kingdom Pseudomonadati; phylum Pseudomonadota; class Gammaproteobacteria; order Oceanospirillales; family Oceanospirillaceae; genus Bacterioplanoides; species Bacterioplanoides sp. SCSIO 12839. The sequence continues at coordinate 477,197 of NZ_CP073745.1, read as the reverse complement.
CCAACGCACCTGATCTTTATGATCTGGTCGACCACTCAGCATTACGCTGACTTCGAAACTCAGATTCTCGAAGTATTAAATAAGCGTCAGTATGAGCCGGATGATATTGATCAGATTACCGATTTCCTGATTGATATGATTTTCACTCGCTTAGGCCTTGAAAAACCAGATCTGGAACCTTTTCAGGTTGAAAGCCATGACGAGTCAGACAGCCTCGACAACGAAGCAGTCACGTCATAACCTTGACTAAAACAAGGCCACACAAACCTTGTGTGGCCTTGTTTTTATCAGGCATATGCTTGTCCGGCATTGCTTAATTAATACAACTATGCCGTCTGTTCGTCTAATACCTGTTGAATAGCCTGTTTAAAGACCTCAACCGGCTGGCCACCACTCACCAGATATTTATTCGCCAGAATCACTCCGGGTACGGAGTTAATGCCCATCTGCTGGAATTGTTGTTGCTCAGCACGCACGGCACCCGCATAAGTCTGCTGCTCAAGTAACTGCTGCGCTTCTTGTGCCGATAAACCCACACTCACGGCAATAGCCACCAGATTTTCACCAACGCTGACATCCACACCATCGCGGAAATACGCGGTAAACAGCGCCATTTTTAATTGTGTTTGCAGGTCGTCAGCGTAGTCTGGACTTTCCTGCAGTTCACCGGCCCAGGTTAAAAGCTGATGGGCGTTAAAGGTGTTCACAATGCGTTGAGTGTCTGAAAAGTTAAACTCAAACCCCAATTCATTGCCTAGCTTTGTCATATGAATGCGGTTCTGTTCACTTTCTTCTTCGGTGCTGCCGTATTTTTCAGCCAGATGTTCTCTGAGGTTCTGGCCTTCAGCGGGCATATTCGGATTCAGTTCGAATGGATGCCAGCGGATTTGTATTCCAGCCTCTGGAAAAGACTGTGCCGCCTGTTTCAGTGCGGAATAACCAATCGCACACCAGGGGCACATAACATCAGAGATGATATCGATTTGCAGAGCCATAAAAAAACGCCTGTGTCTTATTAACTGAAACCAGTATGACACAGGCGTTTGCTGACAAGTTCCACATTCGGTGGAACGCTGTTTATCAGTTGGTATATGGCATCACATTAACAGATCATGATATTGCTCACGCAGCGGCACTTTATGCAGTTTGCCGGTTGCGGTATGGGGTAATTCCTCGACAAATAAAACCTTGTCTGGCATCCACCATTTCACAATTTTATCGTCCAGATACGCCTTCACATCATCTTCACTGAGTGATGATCCGGGCTGTTTAATCGCTAACAATACCGGGCGTTCATCCCATTTCGGATGAGGAACACCAATCACACAACACTCGGTAAGCTCCGGATGACCAACCGCAATATTTTCCATATCAATGGAGCTGATCCATTCTCCGCCGGATTTGATCACGTCCTTAGAACGATCAACAATGGTGAGGTAGTTATGCTCGTCAATGGTGGCCACATCACCGGTATCAAACCAGCCATCAATAAAGCTGTCTGACGCCTCATTTTTGTAGTAACCATTCACAATCCAGGGGCCACGAACTAATAAACGCCCAGAGGCCACACCGTCACGCGGAAGTGGCTGAAGGTTGTCATCCACAATCTTCATTTCTACCCCATAAACCGGCCGCCCTTGTTTCGCTTGCAGCTGATAACGTTCTTCCAGTGGCAAGGCTTCCATATGTTTATTGTGTGAGTTCAGGGTCCCCACCGGGCTCATTTCGGTCATGCCCCAGGCGTGAATTAAAAACGCATCGTGTTTTTCCTGAAACGCACGAATCATCGAGATTGGTGCCGCAGAGCCCCCCACGATCACATTCTCAACCGAATCGAGTTTTTTACCGATGCTGTCCATATGATTCAGCAACATCAGCCAGACTGTTGGTACCCCTAATAATAAATCAGGCTTTTCTGCCTCAATTAATTCCCACAACGAAGCACCGTCCATTCCCGGCCCCGGGAAAACCTGTTTCGCACCGGTTATAGCCGCGGAATAAGGCGTTCCCCAGGCATTCACATGGAACATAGGAACCACAGGCAAGAAACAGGTTGAAGAGGCCATGCCCATTACTTCTTCCCCCACCGACGCCAGTGCGTGCAACACCGTCGAACGATGACTGTATAACACACCTTTCGGATTGCCCGTGGTGCCAGAGGTGTAACACATAGAGCAGGCGCTGCGTTCGTCAAACTCGGGCCACTGGAACTGATCTGATTCAGCGGCCAGAAGGGTTTCGTAACAATGCGCATTCGCCAGGCTGGTGTCTGGCATTTTGTCTTCGTCGCATAAAATAATGAATTTTTCGACACCAGAAATCTGACCCTGAATCGCCTCCAATAACGGCACAAACGTCAGATCAACAAACACCAACCGGTCTTCAGCATGGTTGATAATATAAACCAGCTGCTCGGCAAATAAGCGCGGGTTAATGGTATGTAACACGGCACCGGTTCCGGAAATGCCGTAATAGAGCTCAAAGTGACGGTAGTTATTCCACGCCAGTGTGGCCACCCGATCACCCTGCTGAATGTCGTAACGCGCCAGCAGGTTGGCAATACGTCGCGCACGGCCTGCGGCATCTTTCATGGTGTAACGGTGAATGTCGCCTTCACAGCGGCGGCTGACAATTTCTGTCGACCCGTGTGTAGACTCTGCGTGTTCGAGCAAGGTGGACACCAGCAGTGGGCTGTCCATCATCAGACCTAACATAACAATCTCCTGTTACTGATATTTATCTTTATTTTCAGGAGTATTGACAGTAATAGCGGCTTGCCGGAAAAACAAGCCACCGAAATGTAACAATTCGTGAAGCGTTATTTTTTGATGGTTTCGTTGCGATCCAGTGCACCAATATCCAGAACCGGTGCAGCATCAATATGTTGGGCGTCCATCATATAAGCGACTCGCTCCAGCGATGATAAAATCATCGTTTGCTCCCAATCGTGTAAGTCCTGGTATTGGCGCACAAAGTCATCCTGCAACGGCTTCGGTGCATCGACCAGAGTTTCAAACGCCTTATCGGTTAAATACACGTACACTTTGCGCTTATCGGCTGTACCACGTTCACGATAGACATAACCACCACGCTCAAGGCGATCCACAATCGTGGTGACCGTCGCCTGCGATAATGATACCTGCTTGGCAACCTGCCCCACGGTCAGATCGCTGTTCTCCCGCAAGGTTTGAAGAATTAATAATTGGGGCGAGGTAAGCCCGGAGGTTTTACTGAGTTTTTTAGAGTGGAGGTCGGTTGCACGAATAATACGGCGTAAGGCGACCAGCACCTGATCATATCTGTCCATTTTTTTGCCTGTTGCTGAAGCTTTTAAGCAAGCATCTTTAAATACAGTATAACGGCCAGATAACGGTGAAAAAAGAAGCGGTAGCAGAATAAGGGATAGCCAGAAACAGAAAAGCCGCGCTGGAATCAGCACGGCTTTCGGGATTAGAATGATTTCTTCCGAAAATCAGAAGTAATAATCCATGGTGAAGTACCAGTAATCTTCATCAGCGTTGTTCAGCTCACCATTTTGGCCAATGGTACCATCATTGGTTACGTACTCTACGTAGAACCAACCCGGGCCGTAATCATAGCTCATACCTGGTGCAAAGCTATCTGCAGAGCCGACGACGTCTTCATTGCCTTTAGTGTTGCTTTCAGCATTGGTATAGTCAACGTAGAAGTTGAAATCATCCATCGCATAACTAACAGTTAAGCCCTTACGATCGTTTTTGATTTCGGCTTGTGGAACATCCGTAGATTCAGCTACGCCACGCAAATCACGATAAGTTGTCATATATTGCGCTTTCACACCAACAGGGCCAAATTCACCGCTGTAGTACACGATGGCGGCATTGTGATTACCATCATAAGGCCGTGCATCATTTGCATCGGATAAATCACGCAAACGACCATTCTGGTAAGAGGCACCCACTTGCTGGCCTTGGCTGAATTCGTACGCTACGTTACCAACAAAAGTCTGGCTTTTTTGGTAAGTCGCCGTTGAGCCCCAATGACCGCCATCATCCATGGTTTCTGTAGAGTTTCCGAAATCATCTACGTGGAAGTAAGCCACATCGTAAGTTAATGCACCTTCAGTCGCAGTCCACTTAACACCCACATCCATCTGGTCGCCATAACCGCCTAATAATTCGTCGCCAGGCCAGAAATTCATCGTGCCATAACCAAATGGAACTGCAGATTTACCAATTTTAACCTGGCCATTGCCAAACTCTTTGCCAACCCAGGCTTTATGGAAACCAAAGTGACTGCCAGTGTTATTGTTATCTGGATCAGTAAATGCACCTTTGCCATAACGCATTTCAGAAGAGAATGTCCAACCGCTGGCTTCATCTGTTTTATCAATATATAAAACTAAGGCTTCAAAGTTAGTATCACCATATGTTGCTTCATCGACGTCACCGTCATAAATAGCATGGTTCAACCAAAAGCCACCGGAAATAGCATCGGAAGCAACAGCTGGGAACGCTGTTGCTGCTGCCATAGCGGTTACTAAAAGTGTTTTTTTCATTATCCTTACCTTCCTTTTTTATGTACCGAGCGATTAATCATTGTTGAGCATTTTGCCCAATAATGAATGAAACAATTCTCTGTCGCCTATAAACCCGACGATCTCATTATTTTCTTCAATAAATACAGCATGATCGGTTTCATAACGAATTTCCAGTACTTCACGCATAGAAGTTTTTGCATTTACAATCGTACCGGTAGCAGCAAATAAAAAATCATCCGCTTGATCAGGTTTTCTTTGTAATGGTGTCTTTTGATCACGATATAAAATAGAAGATTTATCCGTTGTTAACCAATAATCATGTCGTTTACTCAGACGGAAGCCCTTATCACATTGCTCAAGTTGCGATAACGGACGCATTAAGTCTTTTGCTAACAATACGTTCATCGGATTCGTATGCGCGACAAAATCACGCACGTAATCATCAGCCGGGTTCATCACAATATCCTGCGGATTTCCATGCTGAACAATTTCACCATCCTTCATAATGGCAATATGATTACCAATTTTTAATGCTTCATCTAAATCATGCGAGACAAATATGATGGTTTTATTGAGCTTTTCCTGCAGTTGTAATAATTCATCCTGAAGTTGACTGCGGATTAAAGGATCTAATGCTGAGAAAGGTTCATCCATCAACAGAATGTCAGACTCGGTAACCAATGCACGCGCCAGGCCAACCCGTTGTTGCATTCCACCGGATAATTGCCCGGGTTTATGGTCAGCCCATTCTGTTAAGCCAACAATATCCAATTGTTGCTGAACCCGTGTTTGGATCTCTTTTTTATCCGTCCCTTGTAACTCCAGTGGCATTGCCACATTTTGAGCCACCGTCAGCCAGGGCATCAAAGCAAACTTCTGAAACACCATTGAGATAGTTTTCATCCGTAGCTCTCGCTGTGTTGCAGCATCGGCTTCAGCAAAGTTGATCATTTCTCCCTGGTATTCAACATTCACTTCACCACGAGAAATAGGATTAAGACCATTCACACACCGCAATAAGCTAGACTTTCCTGAGCCGGATAACCCCATCAGTACGCATATTTCACCGCGTTTAACCGATAATGACGCTCCTTTAACACCAAGTACCTGGCCAGTTTCTTCTAATATCTGTTCGCGTTTTTTACCTTCGTCCAGTAATGCCAATGCAGCAGAAGGGTTATCACCAAAAATGACATCCAGGTTTTTAATTTCGATCATGCGCTCACCTGCTCTTTCTGTTTAAACAGGCGATCTAATAAAATAGCCAATAAAACAATTGCTAACCCAGCTTCAAAACCACTGGCAATATCAACGGTATTCAGTGCTCTAACAACAGGTTTTCCCAGACCATCGGCACCCACCAGTGCAGCGATCACCACCATGGATAACGACAACATAATGCATTGCGTGATACCCGCGGCAATATTGCTGGCCGCAGCGGGCAATTCAATACGTAATAACAATTGCATCTTTGTCGCACCAAATGACTGCCCGGCCTCAATCAGTTCTTTTGGTACTTCAGAAATACCGAGGTACGTCAGACGTATTGGAGCGGCAATGGCAAAAATAATGGTAGAAATTAATCCAGGTACCACTCCCAAACCGAATAAAGTAAGCGTAGGAATCAAATAAACAAAGGTGGGTACGGTTTGCATTAAATCCAACACAGGGTGCAAGGCGCGAAATAACCAGGGGTGATGTGCAGCATAAATACCCAGTGGCAAACCAATGAGCATACAAAAGAGAGTGGCGTAAAGAACCAGAGACAGGGTTTCCATGGTTTCCTGCCAATAACCCAGATTCCAGATTAATAACAAAGAAGCTACAGAAAAAATCACCAAAGAAACCGAGCGATGTAACTTAAACGCAATGACTGCGACCAGAACAATAAAAGCAGCCGGATGCAGCCATAATAACCCGGAAGTTAATAAATCAATCAGCCACTCCAATGAGTCCGAAATAACATCAAAAAAGCCTGCGGCATTATCCACCAGCCAGTCAAAAAATATCTCGGTATAATCCCCTAATGGGATTTTATAATCTTCCACGTATTTACCTGCCATAGCCGCACAGGTTACCCGTACAGCGATTCTTTAAATCATTAGCAAAGAGGCAGGATGAGCAGGTGCCCACCCTGATTGCAAATCACATTACTTATTTAGTTAATGCCATTGCAGATTTCAGCGCTTCAGCACCATCTTTTGTAGTAACGCCCTTTAACCAGGCATTTAATGCTTCTGGGTTTTTCTTGATCCAGGCTTTTGCAGCTGCTTCTGGCTTCTTACCATCATCCAGAATCGCCGCCATAATTTCGTTTTCAGCCTGCAGTGTAAACGTCAGGTTTTTCAGGAACTGCCCCACATTTGGACACGCTTGTGCATAACCTTTACGCACATTGGTTTCAACAACGGCACCACCCAGGTTCGGGCCAAAGAAATCATCACCACCTTCCAGGTAGGCCAGGTCAAAGTTCGCATTCATTGGGTGTGGCTCCCAACCCAGGAAAACAATCCAGTTGTCACGACGGGTTTTACGCTTCACCTGCGATAACATGCCGGCCTCACTGGATTCAACCACTTCGAAATCTTTTAGACCAAAAGCATTCTGATCAATCATGCTTTGAATTAAGCGGTTACCGTCGTTGCCGGGTTCGATGCCATAAATTTTACTGTCGAATTTATCGGCATATTTGGCAATATCAGCAAAACTTTTTACGCCCGCATCATAAACATATTGTGGTACTGCTAAGGTATATTTTGCACCTTCAAGATTCGTCACCAGTGTTTCAACAGTGCCACGTTCACGGTAAGGCTTAATATCGGCTTCCATGGTTGGCATCCAGTTACCCAGGAACACGTCGATATCATTATTTTCTAATGACTTATAAGTAACCGGTACAGAAAGAACCTGAGTTTTGGTGTTATAGCCAATGCTTTCTAATACAACCGAAGCAACAGCCGTTGTTGCGGTGATATCTGTCCAGCCAACATCCGAGAAACGTACCGTGTCACACTGGTTATCTGCCGCTTGTGCGATGACCGGTGTGAGTAACGTTGAGCCAGCCAGTAACGCTGAACTTAATATCTGTTTGATTTTCATGCCTTCTTCTCCGTGGTTTTACCTTTAGCCGTTGCTTTTATTAATACTGATTCATATCAGTTTTATTATTTAACTGTCGGTTTTGCTATTTAAAAGAGCTACTTCACGCTGTGCGACACCACTTCTCTGGCGCTCTTGCCATTGGTGATCCATGCCAACGACTGCCTTGCTTGCTGGTAACAGTGAATAAGCAGGATCATGGTGTTTTTTAATCAGATCGGCGGCACGCTCTGCCGTCATAATAGTGGGCGCGTTTAAATTGCCATTCGGAATGGTTGGAAAAATCGAAGAATCCACCACTCGCAGCCCTTGCACGCCATGCACCTGAGTATTGGAGTTCACTACCGCCATATCATCTTCCCCCATTCGACAGGAGCAGGATGGGTGGTAAGCACTTTCAACATTTGCACGAACAAATTGGTCGATTTCGTTATCCGTCTGAATATGTTCACCCGGTTGAATTTCGCCGTCGCGGTAATCATCAAATGCCGCCTGACCAATAATTTCACGGGTACGTTTAACGCAATCACGAAAACCTTCGATATCGTCTTCATGCTGTAAATAATTAAATAAAATATCGGGGTGCTGCTGGGGGTCAGCACTTTTAATATGCACATGACCCCGACTTTTTGGTTTGTTATGGCCAATATGTACCTGAAAACCATGGCCATCAAACGCGGCCTGACCGTCGTAACGCATCGCTGCAGGCAAAAAGTGATATTGCAAATCTGGCCATTCAACGCCCGCTTTAGAGCGAATAAAGCCACAGGATTCAAAATGATTGGTTGCTCCTAAGCCAGTCTTAGTAAAAAACCAGCGAGAGCCAATTAAAAATTTACTCCACAGCCCAAGCTTACTGTTCAGGGTAATGGGTTGTTTGCATTTAAATTGGAAATAAAACTCCAGGTGATCCTGCAAGTTTTTACCAACCCCCGGCAACTCATGCTGTACTTCAACACCGGCTTTTGTCAGCACCTCAACATCACCAATACCAGATAACTGTAAAATATGAGGTGAGCCAATGGAGCCTGCGCTTAGAATAACTTCTTTATTGGCTTTTACCTGCAAGACCGTATTTTTATGCCGATATTCCACTCCAACGGCTTTTGGACCTTGTTCGGTTTTTTCCAGAACAACTTTATTTACTTGAGCTTTTGTAATGACCGTCAGGTTTGGACGTTTCATAGCTGGGCGTAAATAAGCATTCGCTGTCGACCAGCGCAGTCCATTTTTTACCGTCATATGCATGGCACCAAAGCCTTCTTGCTGCTTGCCATTATAATCGTCGGTAAAGTCGTAACCGGCTTGTTGCCCCGCTTCAATAAAGGCTTTATAAAGCGGGTTTTTCATCTGGTTACCGTTATTGACACCTAACGGCCCGCCTTGGCTGCGATATTCGTCTGCACCATAGGCCCAGTCATCCGCCTTCTTAAAATAGGGTAAACAATGGGAGTAATCCCAGTTTTCTGCACCGTGCTGCGCCCACTCATCAAAATCACGGGCGTGACCACGCACATACACCATGCCGTTAATGGATGATGAACCACCCAACACCTTGCCACGAGGGCAATGCATAACACGATTATCCAGATATGGCTCTTCCACCGTATGATATTGCCAGGCGTATTTTTCGGTATTCATTGGAATGGACAATGCGGTTGGCATCTGGATAAAAATGCTTTTATCGCTGCCACCGGTTTCGATCAGCAATATCGAATGCTGTGGATTTTCCGATAAACGATTGGCCAGTACACAACCCGCAGAACCCGCACCAACAATAATAAAGTCATAGGTTTCTTTCATAGCAGCGTACACCTAAAAAGGGCTTTCCAGCGGGTTCATGCCAACATACACCGCTTTTAGTTGGGTGTAATGATTTAACGTTGCTAATCCATTTTCGCGACCAATGCCCGATTGCTTATAACCACCGACAGGCATTTCTGCCGGAGAAGCACCGTAAGCATTAATCCAACAAATGCCCGCCTGAATCTGATGAATCACCCGGTGCGCACGGCGAATATCATTGCTGAAAACACCGGCTGCTAATCCCAATTGGGTATTATTCGCGCGCTGAATCACTTCTTCTTCGGTTTCAAATTCCAATACCGACATCACCGGGCCAAAAATTTCTTCTTTAACAATGGTCATATCGTCGTGACAATCCACAAACACCGTTGGCGCCACAAAATAACCGTTAGGGGCAGAATCAGGCTGCAATGCTTTGCCTCCACATAACAAGGTGGCGCCTTCCGCCTTCGCGGTTTCGATATAATCCAAAACACGCTGGTAATGATTTTCTGAAATCAGAGCGCCCAGATTCACCGCTGGGTCTAACGGGTCTCCGGCAACAATATTTTGCTCAGTTCGCTGCTTCAGTTTTTCAAGAAACTGGTCTTTGATACCCGCTTGCAAAAACACCCGGGTACCGTTGGTGCAGATTTCGCCCTGGGTATAAAAATTACCTAACATGGCAGCGCTGACGGCTTCATCAATATCGGCATCATCAAAAACAATTAACGGCGATTTACCACCCAACTCCATCGTGACGTCTTTTAACGTGGTCGCTGCGGCGGCCATCACCCGTTTGCCGGTTCCGACTTCCCCGGTGAATGACACCTTTTCAATATGCGGGTTATGCGTTAACCATTCCCCCACCTCACGTGCGCCATGCACCACATTAAAGACACCGGCAGGAACCCCAGCTTCGATAAAAATCTCTGCCAGCTTACAGGCGCCCATCGGGGTTTCTTCGGAGGGTTTAAAAATCATAGCATTACCACACGCCAGAGCCGGAGCCGACTTCCAACATGCAATTTGCAACGGGTAATTCCATGCACCAATACCCGCGCACACGCCCAGAGGCTCGCGACGGGTGTAATAAAAATCACCGCCGAGGTCTTGCTGATTACCTTCAATTGAGGGGGCTAACCCAGCAAAAAATTCAATGGCATCTGCACCTGTAACAACATCCACCACACTGGCTTCCTGCCAAGGCTTTCCGGTGTCGAGCACTTCCAGCTTGGCCAGTTCATCGTTACGCTCACGCAGTAATGATACGGCGTTATTCAAAATTCGGCTGCGTTCAATCCCCGTCATGGATGACCATTGTTGAAAACCGCGTTGAGCACTCTCAATGGCTTGCTGTTGAACATAGTGGTCAGCGACTTCAACCTGATACATCACCTCAGCCGTTGCCGGGTTGATCACGTCAAAAGTTTCCCCACTTTGATTGCTGAGGTAGCAACCGTCGATGAAGTTTTTCAGGATCATGCTTAATTCCTAACGCTACTGGCGATCCAGCAGCTCATCTATAAACGCTTTGCAGTGTTGCTCAGCAGCGACAAAAGCCTGCTCAGGGGTGCTACTTAACGTACTTCGTAACCAAAAACCATCAATCATGGAAGCCGTTCTTTCAGCAGCAACTAAGGCGTCTTCGCGCGGCATCAACGCAACAAAGGAATACAGCAAATTGCTGTATAAGCGGCGACTGTTGATTTGTTGCAAGCGTGACAGTTCTGCGCAATGTGCCGCTTCTGCCCAAAAACATAACCAGGTTCGGGAGGCCGAAGGCGATTGCTGAAAGCTGGTGAAATTCGTTTCGACGATACGATACAGACGTTCTTTTGGTGGGATTGCGCCATCGGATTGCAAACGCTGTTGAAGACCCAAGCGTAACTGTTCCAGCAAAAAGCGGACGGCCGACTCCAGCAGTTTCTGCTTGGAGCCAAAGTGGTGGTTGATCAAACCAACGGAAATATCAGCGATACCACTGATGGTTTTGATGGTAGTGCCTGAAAGACCATACAACTCTATGGATTTCAGCGTGGCCTGAACAATATCATCCCGACGCTGACTCTGCTGTTTTGAGCGGCTCATAACTTTGATTGAATGTTCATTTAGATTTAAGACTAAACAATTGATGTCTAAACATCAAGCCAATGACTGGTATTAAAACTGACCCGAATGGGTAAAAATACGGGCATTTCACGCCAAAATCAGCCGCATCCCTGCTGAATTGCCCTACCATTTTCCTTTAGACAACAAAGAGTTTTTTTGAGAAATGCTTTTCTAATCCTGCATACAGAATTCAAATCCTTTAATTCGTAAACCTTTAGAAATGTAATCATTTACATGAACACCAAAGGTACCACTACGAAAAACACCTGCTGCTTTATAAAACTCTCCGCGATCATCTTGCGGCGCATTCGCCAGATTAATGATTCGTTCGGGCTGTGGCTCTTTATCCGGGCCTAACACCATGATGGCCTTGGGTTTGAGCGAGAATCCAGGGTCAGACGACAAAATAATCCCGACTTCACCATTGGTCATTTCTATCAGATAACCCGGCGGGTATAAGCCAATCATGGCAATAAACTGGCGGGCAATGTCAGTATCAAATTGACTGCCAGCATGACGATTGAGAATTTTCAGGGCATCTATCGATGACATGCCTTTCTGATAACACCGGTCGCTGGTCATGGCATCGTACGCATCAGCAACCGTCACTATCCGGGTAAACAACGAGATCTTGCTGGCATCCAGGCCTCGTGGATAACCCTTACCATCCAGGCGTTCATGGTGGGTATAAGCCACATCGACGGCACCCGGATAGATATCGGAACGCCCCATCAACAGTTGCTTAGCATAGGTAGTATGACGCGCCATCTCCTCAAATTCCTGAGGGTCCAGCGGCCCGGGTTTATTGAGGATTTCAGGCGGGACTTTCATTTTGCCGATGTCGTGCATCAAACCACAAATGCCAATATTTTCCAGCTCGTAGGGAGCCAGGTCCATTTCACGACCCAGCGCAATAGAAAGCAGACAGACATTCACCGAGTGTTCAGCCGTATATTCGTCCTGATGCTTGAGGCGGGTTAGCCAGAGAATCGCATTAGGGTTATGAATAACCCGATCAACACACTCCTTAACTGCAACTTTGGCACCTTCCATATTCATGGCCTGACCCAGATAAGCACTGTTCAGCAGAGTTTTTACCTGCTGCTTAGTCGCCTGATAGGTTCGGTTCGCCTGAGTCAGCTGCTGCGCCATCTCTTGCTTCTCAACGAAGCGCTGGCGTGTCTGTGGTTTTCCGGCAGTCGCTCCATGGTGCTCTTGCCACTCTTCTTCCAGGACATCCACATAAACCCAGGAGCACACGTCCTGAACCATACGAATATCATCCGGACTTTCGAGTAAAAAGCCCTGAAACAAAAATGGAGATTCAATCCATGGCCGGTCAAGTTCAACAATGTGCATCCCTAACGTTAACTCAGACACATCCAGACGCTTCCGCGTGTGTCGTTTGTTGATCTGAAATTGCCGGCCATTACGCGTTTTGGTAATGGAGCCAATCACAATATTGGGTCGCCTTTGTTGGTTTAGTGGTGTGAATTATCGTTATTTTCAGTCTAGCGACGAGCCGCGAAAGTGCTGCACTCAGTCGGTAGAAATGCGTATCTGGCTGTAACCGTTATTCGCTTCAAAGTGTAAGCGCTGCTCAATCGCCGCCGGAATTTCATTGGCAAGATGTGTCACATACAACAAGGTCACCTGCCGTTGCTGAGCCAAACGATTGATGAACGCCAGCACCAGCTGTCGGCTCGGATCATCAAGCCCCTGACATGGCTCATCCAGAATCAATAACGGTGGCTGTTTAATCAGCGCCCGGGCAATCAGCACCAAGCGCTGTTCACCATAGGATAAGTGCTGCAAGCTTTGGTTGGCCTTATCACGCAGACCAATGAGCTCAAGCCATTGCAGCGCCAGCTCTTTATCATCATCGCCAGTGGCCTGATACAAACCGATACTGTCGTATAAACCGGAAATCACGGTGCTCAATACATTGGTGGTAGCGCGGTATTCCCACTGCAACGAAGCCGATACGATGCCAATGTGTTTTTTGATATCCCAAATGGTTTCGCCCGTGCCACGCTGCATACCAAACAGCCACAGGTCATTGCGGTAACATTGTGGGTTATCACCAGTAATCAGCTGCAACAAGCTGGTTTTACCACAGCCGTTAGGCCCCTGAATGGCCCAGTGCTGGCCTGGCTCAACCTGCCAGCTCAGCTGATCAAATAAGGTACGTTCGCCATAACGAATACTGACATCCGTCAGCCGCAACAATGGCTCATCAGCCGCCAAGTCATAGTGACGAACAGACTCAGGGAACTCGGCTAACTCACGATCAAAGTGCATTAGCCCGGACACTTCGGGTTGCGCCAGCACTTCTGCTTTTGCACCGGAATACAGCATCTGCCCTTGGTGCATAAACACAACATGGGTAATCCAGTCAGGCAGCTCATCGAGACGATTAGCTACCCAAACAATCGCCTGACCTTGCTGCTGAATACGTTCCAGCTCGGCGTTGAGTGCAACACGGCTGTTCTGATCCAGCCCTTCTAATGGTTCATCCAACACCAACAAATCAGGCTGCTGGCGCAAGCTGTTAATCCATAACACCTTGCGGCTTTCTCCCGTGGATAAGGAACGAAAACCCTGATCAAGCAGATGGCCGATATTCAGCACATCAATCCAATGGCGAACCTGATCATCCAGTGGTGTTAATAAGTCGCGTACCAGCGTGCCGGAATCGGGGCAATCATTCAGATCACTTTCATCCTGCTTACGCTCAAGCTCTATCTGCGCTGCCTGCGCTTCAAGAGAGACATAAGCTACGGCATCCGGCAAATCCGCCGCAACACCATGACTCAGACGTAATTCATCGGCAAACAAGCAGGAAAGTGCTGTTTTACCACTGCCATTCGTACCGGTAATGGCCCAATACTCACCGGGCTGGATTTGCCAGTCATCAAAACGAAGTTGGCGACCATCGTGTAATCGGGCTTGTATATCTGTAAATTGCATAGGATGGATCGAAGAAACTCAGCCCGGAGGCCACTTTAACGAGCGGCCACCAATAACGTGTAAATGCAGGTGAAACACACTCTGGCCCGCATCCGCGCCGTTGTTAACCACTAAACGGAATTTATCACCCAAGCCTTCCTGTTCAGCCACTTTATTGGCGGCCAGCATCAGATGACCCAATAGCGCTTTATCTTCTTCCTGTGCATCACACAAGCGTGGAATCGGCTTACGCGGGATCACCAGAATATGCATGGGTGCGGCTGGGTAGAGATCACGAAAAGCGAGGCACATATCGTCTTCGTAGACGATATTGGCGTCCATTTCGCCGCGGGCAATTTTGCCAAAAATAGTATCTTCAGACATTGACTAAACCTTTGTTAACTAAGACTACGATAGAAAAAAGAGACTCAGGTTACAATCTTTCTCAGCATCAATCATTATTCATCCCCCATAATCAGGTTTCTTCCCGCTTCCTTCGCACGATACAAGTGCTCATCGGCGCGGGTAAACAATTGCTCAAGGGATAATGGTGTATCCGTCAGGGTTGATACACCCGCCGATACGGTAATACGAACAAAGTCTTCCGGAATTTCAAAAATCCGCTCCTGAACCCCCTGGCGAAATCCATTCATCAGACTCACCGCTTTTTCATTATCCAACCCGGACAACAACACAGAGAACTCTTCGCCGCCGGTGCGAGCCACCAGGAAACGCCCCAGCCCATCGTCGAAATATTGCGCCATCTGCTGCAACACCTGATCACCAGCAAGGTGGCCGTATTCATCATTAATGCTTTTGAAAAAGTCGATATCCAGCACCACCAGACTCACCGGCGTCCCTTCGCGCTGGCATTTGTGTAATTGCTGTTCAGCTTCTTCGGTAAAATAGCGGCGATTGTACAAACCGGTCAGATAATCACGCGTCGCCTGATGATGAAGCTTCTCCATATTCTCCAGTGATTCAATATTGTTCGTAACACGGCAAAAGAACTCTTCTTGCTGGAAAGGCTTGGTCAAAAAGTCATTGGCGCCGTTTTTAATAAACTTCACCGACAATGACGCATCTTCCTGACCGGATAAGCCAATAACGGCGATGTTGCGCTTTTCAAACTGATGCCGAATCGCCTGCACCAGCTCAAAACCATCCATATTGGGCATATGATAATCCGAGATCACCAATTGAATACCCGGTTTCTGATGCAATATCTGCAACGCCTGCACACCATCCTCCGCCTGATGCACCCGATAACGATGTAAACCGAGCAACCCTACCAGGTAATTGCGATACGTCCGTGAGTCTTCCACCACCAGCACATCGACCTGACGGTTTTTATCCAGCCGATGCAGCATCTGAATGGCGTACTGATAAGAGAAGCGGGTTTCTTTGATGACATAATCGGCAACGCCTTTCTGCAATAGAGACTGACGAGTCTGCTCGTCACTGGTGCCGGTCAATACCACCACCGGCAACCCCTGCTCCAACAGGTAATCCACCAGCTGTCCATCTGGTGCATCCGGCAATGCCAGATCAATCAACCCAGCCACCAGCTCATGCCGATGAGTCTCATACAACTCCAGCGCTTCCGCCATATTCATGGCATAAATCACCTCAAAAGGGAGTTCCTGGCGAGCAATGTGTTTCAGTATTTTCAGAATAACGCTGCTGTCTTCAACAATCAGAAACTTCGGCATACTTTCTCCTGCACTCAGTTGTCACCCATCAGTGATGATGGATAAAGCCTTTCTCCCAGTTTAGAAGCTTTAACCAAAGCCGCCGGAATTTTCCGTGCCAGCCCCAGCTCACGGCTCACAACGAAACCAACACATCAATAATTAAGCTGATCTGCATCGGGTTGGTATGACACCTTTATTGAGCAGCAAGCAGAATTTGTTTACTATGCGCCGGATTTCTGATGAGAAGGCTCAGCTATGAATATCGTTGTTTACCCAGGCACATTCGATCCCATCACTAACGGTCATACCGATTTGGTGGAGCGCGCTGCCCGGATGTTTGACCACATTATTCTTGCTGTTGCCGACAACCCTAAGAAAAAACCCATGCTGGATCTCGCGACCCGTGTTGACCTGGCCGAAGAGGTTTTAGGGCATTTGCACAACGTTGAAGTGACCGGCTTCAGCAACTTATTGGCTGAGTTTGTGCAGGAAAAACGAGCCAACATTATCTTACGCGGCCTGCGGGCAGTGTCGGATTTTGAATACGAATTTCAGTTAGCCAATATGAACCGTGTATTGGCACCGAATGTTGAGAGCATGTTCCTGACCCCGGCAGAGAAACACTCTTATATTTCTTCTACGCTTGTGAGAGAGATCGCTTCTTTAGGCGGAGACGTCAGCAACTTCGTTCACCCGGCAGTTGCCAAAGCTTTGCAGAAGAGCGTTCCTAACAAATAAGTCTGCATCATAAGCAGACAACCTTTTGATGAGAGGTGTGTTATGGCCCTGATTATTACCGATGAATGCATCAACTGTGATGTATGTGAACCTGAGTGCCCGAACGAAGCAATTTCTGCGGGCGAAGAGATTTATGAAATTGAGCCATCCAAATGTACCGAATGTGTCGGTCACTACGATGAGCCGCAATGCCAGCTGGTATGCCCGGTTGATTGTATCCCTCAGGATGACAATAACATGGAAACCCAGGAAGAGCTGGAAGCTAAATACGAGAAGTTGACGGGCAAAAAAGTCGCTTAATCGCTGCTAGCCTGGTTCTTGGCATCAATACTGAAAAAACCTCTGCTTCGCAGGAAACAGAGGTTTTTTTATGTCTGTCTTATGATCAATTCACTGTTCCAGACACAAAAAGCATGGCCACTTGCACCCTGCACTCCGGTTAAGCACACTGACACCCTTCCTTTAAATAGCCGCCGATGGAATCCGGTTTATGTTAAAACGCTCCTTGCTGTTACTCAGTTCCACTCTGATCATTGCCTGCAGTCAGGCTCCGACTGAATTATCAACTACCGGGCCAAAGGCGTCAGCGACACCATCAAAAGCCGCGATTGCCAGCGCTCACCCACTCTCAACTCAAGCTGGTATGGATATCCTGGCACAAGGCGGTAATGCCTTTGATGCTGCCATTGCTGTCGCGGCCAGCCTCGGGGTGGTTGAACCCTACAGCGCCGGTATTGGTGGTGGTGGATTCTGGCTGATTTACGAAGCACAAAAAGATAAATACACCTTTATTGATGCACGCGAAAAAGCTCCGGCGGCGGCACATCGGGATTATTACCTGGACGAGAGCGGTACGGTAAATCGCGACAAAGCGGTGAATGGGCCAACCGCTGCTGGCATTCCCGGCCAAGCTGCGGCCTTTGTGCACCTGGCAGAAAACTACGGCAAGCTGCCACTGTCTGACTCACTGACAGCCTCTATTCAACAAGCACAGGAGGGGTTTCCTGTGTATGAGCATTACCAGAAGCTAATGGGCTTTCGTCTGAAAAACGTGCGTCGCTACACCGATAGTCGTGAAATTTTGCTGGATAACGGTGAGATTCCTGAGGTGGGTTACGTTATCAAACAACCCGACTTAGCCAATACCCTGCAAGCATTGTCTGACCGGGGTTTTGACGGCTTTTATAAAGGCGAGGTGGCCACAAAACTGGTCAACGCCGTACAACAGGATGGCGGCGACTGGACGCTGGATGACCTGGCCAACTATAACGTGGTCGAACGTGAGCCAATCCGCATACAGCTCGGCGAGTACGATATTGTCAGTGCCCCACCGCCGTCCTCCGGTGGTATCGCCATTGCACAAATGCTGAAGATGCTGGCACAGCAGACGGTACCCGACTGGAAATCACTGGATAAAGTGCAGCAAACGCATTTATTGGCTGAAGTGATGCGCCGCGCTTATAAAGACCGGGCAGAATATCTGGGTGATCCGGATTATGTGAACGTACCTGTCACCGAGCTGTTATCCGATCAACGTGCAGCAAACTGGGCGGCCAGTATCGATATGCAACAAGCTACCCCAAGCCTGAGCCTGAACGGTGTTAAAAATTTGCAGGAAGGGTTTCACACTACCCATCTGTCGGTCATCGACCAGCAGGGCAATATGGTGTCAGCCACACTGAGCATCAACTTACCGTTTGGCTCCGCTTATACCGCTCCGGGCACCGGCATTTTGCTTAACAATGAGATGGATGACTTTTCGGCCAAACCGGGTGAGTCCAACGCTTATGGCCTGGTAGGCAACGAAGCCAACGCCATTGCACCGGGTAAACGCCCGCTATCGAGCATGTCACCCAGTATTGTGAACACCAGACACAGCTCCGCCATAATTGGCACCCCGGGCGGCAGCCGGATTATTACCATGGTATTCCTCGGCATGCTGGAACATCTGCAAGGTAAACCGGTAGAGGATTGGGTGTCACGCCCACGCTTCCATCACCAATATCTGCCCGATGTGATTCAGTATGAGCCGGATACCTTTACTGAATCTGAGCAGGCCGCGCTGTTACAACAAGGCCACCAACTGAAACCGGTTGGTCGCCAGTATGGCAATATGCAGGCTATTTTGTGGGACAAAAAATCAGGGGAAGTTACTGCCGCATCCGATCCGCGCGGCCTGGGTGAATCGCAGGTCCACTGAACACGGTTGTTTTTTACTCAGGCATAACTACCACGCAGAGCGTGGGAGCCAGATGCCGTGCACTTTCCCTTCAAAACAAAAAAGGCCGCTGAAGTGTGATACTTCCGCGGCCTTTTTTAAACAGTCAGAATCAGAACATATAGCTGATATTCAGATCTGTAGTGTTAATTTTCGCCTCGAAGTCATCTTCTTCAAGAGAGTAGCGCGTGTGCTCAACACCAACACGAATATCGTCAGTAATAAACTTTTCCAGAGCAATACCATAGAAGAAGTCGTACCCGGAGAAATCCAGCTTTGAACCATCACTTTTGGCTTTTAAATCAGATTCCCAAGAGTGGAGACCCAGCTTACCCATCAGCTCAATATCCCAGAAAATCTGCTTACCAAAGCGGCTGGCAATCTGAATAGAGCTGGTTTTTGCCTCATATTCATTAGCTTCACCTTCTTCAACATCCAGTGACCCCAAAGAGCGGTAACCCAGCAACACATCAAAACGACTGGTGTCCGAAAGGCTGAAGTGCGTTCCGAGATACGCACCACCAGAAATTCCATCACCCGTATTGCCGTCCTGATCAAAGTTGGTTTGACCAGCACTGATCATGGCAAAATGACGAATGGTTTTGCCCTTACCTTCTTCAAGAGCAGCCACTTCATTATCGATATCACCACAACCTAAGCAGCGTACAAACGCACCTTGCAGCGGTGTAACAACCAGGGTTTCTGCCGCATCCGTCGCATTCTCTCCCAACAAGGTAAATGGCAGTGTCGCGCCATACACCAATGAGCCAGCCTGAGACAGAATAAAGTACAGAGGGCGAACAAAAACAGCATCAACGACCATGGCACCGGCGCTGGGCTTCTCATCAACCACCTCTGCTGTGACCATTCCACTGGTTAATAACGAAGCCGCTGCAACCGAGGCCAATAATGGCTTTTTCATTGCGGTCATGAATCGCATCTTTCATCCTCTTATTTTTGATAGGCAATATTGCTCGACTATAGCAGCCTGTTCAGCGTGCGTCACGACTCCGGCTTAGAGATGCTGATCGTTCCACAAAAAATACGGCCGCTCGGTAACCAGTAAGCAAAATTGCTTAGCGTTGGCGCTTAGGTCGTCAACGCTGACACTTAGGTCGTCAACGCTGACACTTAGGTCGTCAGCGTTGGCACTTAGAGCAATAAACCGTTGCACGTTGTCCCTGGCGAATTTCTTTCAGTGCCGAACCACAATGCAAACAGGGTTCACCGCCACGGCCATAGACCAATAACTCCTGAGCAAAGTAGCCCGGCTTACCATCGCCACCAACAAAATCTTTCAGCGTGGTGCCACCCTGAGCAATCGCCTGCTCCAGAACCAGCTTGATACAAGCCACCAGCTTGTCATAACGGGCTTTGCTCACCTTACCTGCCGCCAGCGTGGGGCGAATACCTGCCATAAACAGGCTTTCATTGGCGTAGATATTCCCCACGCCTACAACCACTTTACCGTCCATAATAAACTGCTTAATGGCCTGAGTTTTTTTGCGACTGCGTTGAAACAAATAATCCACATCAAACGCATCCGACAAGGGCTC
Source organism: Bacterioplanoides sp. SCSIO 12839 (assembly GCF_024397975.1). Classification (NCBI taxonomy): domain Bacteria; kingdom Pseudomonadati; phylum Pseudomonadota; class Gammaproteobacteria; order Oceanospirillales; family Oceanospirillaceae; genus Bacterioplanoides; species Bacterioplanoides sp. SCSIO 12839. Next base: position 456,527 of record NZ_CP073745.1, on the reverse strand, counting down.
TGGCCCGAGGTGATCCAGATGCTCACTTTCGGTGGCATCCGGTGCCTGCCATAACAAGGCACCAAAACGTCGCGGGTCGTGATAGCGCAGGATTTTGCCATTCGATAGCAACCAATCGATGTGATCATGCTTTGCGACCGGTTCATCATCGTCAACCAGGCGCAAAGAACCCGACATCCCCAAGTGCCAGATCGCAGTACCAACATCGGTTTCCACCAGAATATACTTTGCCCGGCGGCTAAGCTTACGAATTGGCTGCCCTTGCAACAACTGAACAGACTTCTCTACCGGCCAGCGCAATTTAGGCTGACGGACGATAACCTGCTCAATGACGGTGTTTTCTAACCAGGGTTCAATCCCCCGCAGTGTTGTTTCAACCTCTGGTAACTCAGGCATAACCCACCCTAATCAAAAATCTCAGACATAAAAAAACCCGACCAAGGCCGGGTTTTTTGCGCAGTATAAAGAAACTTACTTAATTTTAGCTTCTTTGTACATTACGTGCTTGCGAATGGTTGGATCAAATTTTTTGATCTCCATTTTCTCAGGCATAGTGCGCTTGTTTTTGTCTGTAGTGTAGAAGTGGCCAGTACCGGCACTTGAAACCAGACGAATCTTATCACGTGGCATAACAGGCCTCCTTAAACTTTCTCACCGCGAGCGCGGATTTCGGCCAGAACAGCATCGATACCTTTCTTATCGATGATGCGCATGCCTTTAGTGGTTACACGCAGACGTACGAAACGCTTTTCGCTCTCTACCCAGAAGCGGTGGTACTGCAAGTTAGGCAGAAAACGGCGCTTAGTTTTGATGTTTGAGTGGGAAACGTTGTTCCCTGTTACAGGACGCTTACCTGTAACCTGACAAACCTTAGACATTGATTTAGCCCCGATTTAACTGTATCGAACAAATGAAAAATTCGTTACAACCGTGGGCGAGTCGGCCAAAATTTGGCTTCAGACAAATGCCCTGGCTGAAAAGAGTTGCGCTTTATACCAAAAGGATCCTCACCAGGCAAGTGAAAGCGTTATTTTGGATGCTTTTTCGACGTTTTGGCCGAATTCCACTCGGCTTTATGACTAAATCCAACCACGTTCGGCAAACGACACACAATAGCCATCACCAACAACCAGATGATCCAACACCCGAATATCCATCAATCCTAACGCTTGCTGTAAACGCTCGGTAATGGCTTTATCAGACTGACTCGGCTCAGCAATACCAGACGGATGGTTGTGCGCCAGAATCACCGCTGCGGCATTTAGTGCTAACGCCTGCTTAACCACTTCTCTGGGATAAACCGCCGCACCGTCCAATGTACCGTAAAACAACTCCTGATAACGAATCACCCGATGCTGGTTGTCCAAAAACAAACAAGCGAAAACCTCATGACTACGATCACGTAACTGAGATAACAAATAACGCTGGGTTAACTGAGGACTGGTCAGGGCATCACTGCGCTCAAGCTCCTGGGCCAAATGGCGCTTAGCCATTTCCAACACGGCCTGGAGTTGAGCAAACTTCGCGCTGCCAAGGCCAGGACGACGACAAAACGTTGCCTGATCCGCCGTCAATAACGCCCGTAAGCTGCCGAAATCGGCTAATAATTCACGCGACAGGTCCACGGCACTTTTACCAGTGACACCGGTACGCAGAAAGATGGCCAACAGCTCAGCATCGGATAACACCCGTGGTCCTTGTGCCAGCAGTTTCTCTCTGGGCCGCTCCATAGCTGGCCATTCACTAATCGACATCCCCACCTCCCTGTAGGTCGCTGACTGATATATACTCAACACCATTCTTAACAGCACCCGAATGACTATGCAACAACTGACCAATAAGCGCATTTTACTGGGCATCACTGGCGGCATTGCTGCCTACAAATCGGCCGAACTGGTTCGCCACCTGAAAAAAGCCGGAGCCGATGTTCGTGTCGTGATGACCAAGGGCGCCATGGAGTTCATTACTCCATTAACGCTGCAGGCGTTATCCGGCAACCCGGTACATCACGCGCTACTGGATCCGGAAGCAGAAGCCGGCATGGGCCATATTGAGCTCGCCAAATGGGCTGATCTGTTATTGGTTGCCCCCGCCTCCGCTAACTTTCTTGCCCGTTTATCGCAAGGCCTGGGGGATGACTTATTAACCACCATTTGTCTTGCAACGGAAGCACCTCTGGCGATTGCACCGGCAATGAATCAGGCCATGTGGAAGGACGGCACAACGCAGCAGAATTTACAGCGACTGATTGATATCAAAGGCAAGAACTTCCATGTTTTCGGGCCTGATGCCGGCGAACAAGCCTGTGGTGATGTCGGCCCGGGACGCATGCTCGACCCGGAGGTGATTGCAGCCAGCTGTGCCGATTTGTTTGAAACGGGTTTGCTGGCGGGCATTAATCTGGTGGTCACCGCCGGACCAACCCGTGAAGCAATCGACCCGGTGCGCTATATCAGCAATCACAGTTCCGGCAAAATGGGTTACGCCATTGCTGAAGCGGCCCGCGACGCCGGAGCCAGAGTGACCTTAATCTCCGGTCCAGTAAATTTGCCCGCTCCCGAACGCATTACCCTGAAACAAATCAACAGCGCTCGAGACATGCTGGATGAAGCCCTTGCCCAAATGGGAGAATGCCAGGTCTTTATCGCCGCTGCAGCCGTAGCCGATTATCGTCCATTAACGGTTGCTAATCAGAAAATTAAAAAATCCGGTGATCAGATAGACATCACCATGATTAAAAATCCGGATGTCGTTGCCACCGTGGCGCATCACGAGCAACGCCCTTTCACAGTGGGCTTTGCCGCAGAGACTCAAGCGGTTGAAGACTATGCCAGAGGCAAGCTGACGAATAAGAACCTGGATATGATTGTGGCCAATGATGTTTCTCGTGAAGACATTGGTTTCAATAGTGACAATAATGCGGCAACGGCTATCTGGCAGGAAGGGCAACAGTCGTTTGACTCGATGAGCAAACACACAATGGCACGCCAGCTGATTGAGCTGATCGCAATGCGTTATCAGGAAAGCCAACAACATCCGGCCGGATAATTTTTCCTACAACCCGATATTTATAACAGCCATACATAAGATTAATTCTATGCAAACATTACAAGTCAGAATTCTCGACGACCGAATTGGCAACGAAATTCCAATGCCAGAATACGCGACCAGCGGCTCCGCAGGACTGGATCTGCGTGCCTGTCTGGATGCACCACTGACGCTGCATCCTGGTGAAACTCAGCTGATCCGTACGGGTTTATCGATTTTTATTGAAGACCCGTCATTAGCTGCGATGATTTTGCCACGCTCAGGTCTGGGCCATAAACATGGCATTGTGCTGGGTAATCTGGTGGGCTTAATCGACTCCGATTACCAGGGTGAACTCATGGTCAGCTGCTGGAATCGTGGCAAAGACAGCTTCACGATTGAAATAGGTGAACGTCTGGCTCAGTTAGTGTTGGTTCCTGTTGTACAAGCAGAGTTTGATATTGTCACCGAGTTCACAGAAACTGAACGTGGCAGCGGTGGCTTTGGTCATTCCGGACGCCAATAATATAAGTCAGATCAGGTGCCATGCGCCTGATCGCCATCGATAAAAAATAATGATCAGAAGGGATGCCCATGACGACCGAAGTTCGCCGCCCCAAAGGCACCATTGTAATGTACAGCCGTATTACTATTTGGTTGGCATTATTGTTTATATCCGGCGGACTGGCCTTTCAAAGCCTTCAGGTTAACCTTTTTACTCAATCCGAAGTCGACCATGCGTTTGCCAAAGCCATGGCCGGGCAAATGTCCCACTCACTGAAAACTCAGCTCAACGACACTCAACGCCTGCAAAATGCCGCGAGTCGCCACCCAAAAACTCTGGCGGCCCTGGAATCCGGAGACCCGTCCTGGAAAGCAACATTAAAGCAATTTATGCCCGGCGCTACGCGCATTCATCTGTTAAAGCGTAATGATGCGATGGGGCTGCAAGCGTCTATGGGATTCGCCGTTCAACAGGTCGTTACCCGCACCTTACGTGGCAATAAAATGAATCTGGAAGCGGTGATGCGCAACCAGAAACAGCAGTTCTTCTGGGCCTCCGCTATTCATAACAGTCAGGGCAAGATCGCTGGGGTGTTATTAGTAGAGTATGGCGTTGACTGGCTGAAACAATTTCAATCCGGGACCAGCAGTTTGCTGGGTGAAGTGGTCGTTAACCAATACATTGATGAAGACAAAAGCAAAGGCTTTGAGATTTTCCGCCTGGGTCGGGCCAGTGAGAAAACCGGCGCTGCCGTGACTGAGTCCATTAATGACTTCTGGTACCTGACCTACATCCCTGCTAATGAGCGCCCACAACTTGAGTTGCTGCCACTGGCAACTTCATGGATTGTTGTGCTGGTCCTGACTCTGACGGGCTTATTCATTATCGTTTTTCTCCAGAAAAAAATGGTTCAGCAAAACCAACTCAAGTTACTGACTTATGTCCGTACACTCAGCCGCAAGGGAGAAAACCAGTTTCCTCAATTTTCGCTACAACTGTTTCACGATATTGCCCAACATATGGAGCACCTGTTAAAAACCGCTCACACTGCCAGTTCCTCAGATGAATCACAGAGCTCCACACGAGAAAAACAGGACATTTCCCTCGAACAACCCAGAGTCAAAACAGGCAACAAACGAGCCGTTAACTCTCTCACTGAAAACTCAAACGCCCAGACCATACCCGGCATGGAAGTCGAAGAAGTCAGTGACAATCATGGCCAGAAGCCAGAAATATCTCAGACGATTTTCCGTGCCTATGATATCCGCGGCATTGTTGGCCAGGACCTGACTGTCGATGTGGTGTACTGGATTGGTCGCTCACTCGGAACAGAAGTGCAAAAACGAGGCTTTAACAAGATCAGTATTGCCTGGGATGGTCGCCCATCCAGCCCTGAACTGGCAGAAACACTACAACGCGGCATCAATCAAAGTGGCTGTGACACCATCCTGTTAGGCGCGCAACCAACCGGGCTGTTGTACTTTGCCACACATGAACTGGACACATCCTGCGGTGTTGTGATCACCGGTAGCCATAACCCATCTGAATTTAACGGCCTGAAGATAGTGATTGATCGACAAACACTGGCTCAGGACGAATTAATGGTGCTGTACCACCGCATCGCTCGTAATGACCTGGCATCAGGTGAAGGCAGCAATGAAAGCCGCAACCTGGAACAGGATTATCTGGACCGGATTGAAGGCGATGTGCAAATCAACCGTGATCTGAAGGTCGTGATTGATGCGGGCAACGGCATTGCTGGCCCGGCGGCAAAACAACTTATGGAAATGCTGAATATTGATTGCACCGCGCTGTACTGTGACGTCGATGGCAATTTTCCGAATCACCACCCAGACCCCAGTCAGCCGCACAACCTGGCCGATCTTCAAAAAGCCGTTGTCGAACAACAAGCCGACCTTGGGCTGGCGTTTGATGGAGATGGCGATCGTGTCGCATTGGTCGACAATCAGGGAAAAATCATCTGGCCAGATCGGTTATTAATGCTATTAATTGAAGATATTCTGCCGCGTAACCCCGGGCGGGATGTTATTTATGATGTGAAGTCATCGCGCCACTTAGCGCCGTTGATCAGTCGCCATGGTGGCCGACCAACTATGTGGAAAACCGGCCACTCTCTGATGAAAAAACGCATGAAAGACAGCAATGCGATTGTCGGCGGCGAATTCAGTGGCCACTTCTACATTCAGGACCGCTGGTATGGTTTTGATGATGGTTTGTACACCGCCGCGCGTTTATTGGAACTGATCAGCTTCCGTAACACCTCTGCAGCAGAACAATTCGCAGCATTACCTGAAGATGTCAGCACACCGGAAATTACCATTGCCACAACCGACACCCGCAAGTTCGAGATCCTTAAAACCCTGTCGACGGATCAGCAACTGACGGATGGCGCACGGGTATTCACCACCGACGGCTTACGTATTGAGTTCAGTGACGGTTGGGGGTTGATACGCCCTTCCAACACCACCCCAAAACTAACCCTACGCTTTGCTGGTAATGATCAACAGGCAATCATCAAAATTCAACAACGTATGAAGCAGGCACTTACCCTGCATGCGCCGGAATTACAGGTTCCTTTCTGAATCAAAAGGCCTCTATTCTGGAATTCAAGCGTCTGATTACGCTATAATCGCCACCATCAGAAACCGGCTATAAGCCGGTTTTATTTATTCTTAATATTTATTCTGTTGTCACTTCAGGCCGGAGCCAGCCATGCCGTTACCACGTAAAGCCGCCATGCATACTGCACAAATTCTGAGTGAAGCGCTGCCTTACCTGCAGCGCTTTGTTGGCAAAACCATCGTGGTGAAATACGGCGGCAACGCCATGATCGATGACGAGCTGAAGAACAGCTTTGCCCGCGACATGGTGATGTTGAAGCTGATTGGCATTAATCCGATTGTGGTGCATGGCGGCGGTCCTCAGATTGGTGAGTTGCTGGATAAACTGAGTATCGAAAGCCGTTTCGTCAATGGCATGCGTGTCACCACGTCAGAAACCATGGATGTGGTTGAAATGGTACTGGGCGGCCTGGTCAACAAAGACATCGTTAACCTGATTAATCAGAATGGTGGTAAAGCCCTGGGGTTAACCGGTAAAGACGGCCAGTTGTTGCACGCCAAAAAGCTCAAGGTCACACACACCTCACCCGAAATGCAGAAGCCAGAAATCATCGATATCGGTCATGTGGGTGAAGTTGCACACATCAACACCCAAGTACTGGATATGCTCACCCAGAGTGATTTTATCCCGGTAATTGCGCCGATTGGTGTTGGTGAAGATGGCGCTTCTTACAACATCAACGCCGACCTGGTAGCCGGTAAAGTGGCTGAAGTATTACAAGCTGAAAAGTTAATTCTGCTGACCAATATCGCCGGACTGATGGATAAAGAAGGTGAAATCCTCACCGGGCTAACCACCGAACAGGTTGATGGGCTGATTGCTGATGGCACCATTTATGGCGGCATGCTGCCAAAAATCCAATGTGCTCTGGATGCGGTTCATGCAGGTGTTACCAGCGCTCATATTATTGATGGCCGCGTTTCTCACTCCACTCTGTTGGAATTATTTACCGACGAAGGCGTTGGCACCTTGATTACCAATGCGCGCGGTTAATCCGAAGGACAGATAATGACAGACAACAGTGAAAAGATTTCCCGCCGCGATCAGATTCTGCAGGCACTAGCCCATATGCTGGAAACTAATCCGGGAGCACGCATCACCACAGCTAACCTGGCAAAAGCGGTTGGCGTCTCAGAGGCGGCCCTGTATCGCCACTTTCCCAGCAAGGCAAAGATGTTTGAAGGTCTGATCAGTTTTATTGAAGACACCATCTTCAGCCGCATCAACCTGATTCTTCAGGAAATCAACAGCGCCGATCAGCGTTGTGAGAAAACTCTGATGCTGGTGCTAACGTTTGCGGAAAAGAATCCGGGAATGTGTCGTTTATTATCGGGCGATGCACTGGCCGGGGAAACCGACCGCTTACGTCAGCGTATTCAGCAGTTCTTTGAGCGCATTGAAACCCAGCTGAAACAGATTCTGCGTGAAGCTGAGATGCGTGAAGGTCTGGTACCGACACAAACCGTCAGCGCTGAAGCCAATTTATTAACCGCGTTATTAGAAGGCCGGATTCGCCAGTATGTACGCACCGAGTTTTCCGCCAAACCAACCCAATACTGGGATGAGCAATGGCCTCTGGTAAAAGCGAATTTACTGCGCGAAAAAAATCTCTGACAAATACCCTGCAGCAGACATAAAAAAACGCCAGCTGTTAATACATCTGGCGTTTTTTACGTTTGGCGCTTTGCAAGAGCTATTTCATTTAGCCCGCTACTTCACCACGCTTAACGACGGACGGCCACCGCCTTTTTTCGGGTTAGAACCATTCTTAGGCGATTGGTTATCCGGTACTGGCGGCTCAGGTGGCTGATCCGGATCCGGAGCACCCGCCTCAGAACCAAACACCATACCTTGACCATTCTCCCGGGCGTAAATCGCCAGGATAGCAACAATAGGCACATACACATCCATCGGCACACCACCAAAGCGTGCACTGAATGACAGGCCATCCTGATTGATCAGCAGGTTCTGAACCGCACTCGGGCTGATGTTCAGCACAATCTGCCCGTTGTTTACATAATCCTGAGGCACCTGTACGCCCTGAATCCCCGCATCGACCAGCACATACGGCGTGCAATGGTTATCCAGAATCCACTCATTCAGCGCCCGCATTAAATACGGGCGGCTCGGCGTCATGCTGTGTTCCATCAGTCGCGCATCTCACGCTCAGCTTCGGATAAGCTGGCCTGGAACGATTCACGCTCGAACAAGCGCTCCATGTAGCTCAGCAATGGCTTGCACTGTTTCTCAGGTAATTCGATACCCAGTGCCGGTAAACGCCACAGAATCGGAGCCACACAGCAATCAACCAGCGAGAAGTCTTCGCTCATGAAATACGGCATTTCAGTGAAGATTGGCGTAATCGACATCAGACTTTCGGTCAGCTCTTTGCGAGCAGCTTCTGCGTCTTTATCAGAACCCCATTGAATGGTCTTGATCAGGTCAGCCCAGTCTTTCTCAATGCGGTTTACCCACAGACGGCTTTGTGCACGTGCAACCGGATAAACAGGCAGCAGAGGTGGATGAGGGAAACGCTCATCCAGATATTCCATCATCACGTTGGCGTCGTACAACACCAGATCACGGTCTACCAGAGTTGGTAAAGAGTTATACGGGTTCAGGCTTGCCAGGTCTTCCGGCTTATTGTCCGGATCCACATCGTGAATTTCTACGGCTACCCCTTTTTCCGCCAGTACGATACGTACGCGGTGACTGTAATGATCAGACGCATCTGAATAAAACGTCATGGAAGAGCGCTTGGCTACAACTCCCATATTTTCCTCACTTTTCTCAGTAAACCTAAAAACTTGGGTGTTTTAAAAACAACAATAGCCCGACCGCAAAAACGGCCGGGCTTTGGTACGTAACTGGGGCGTATTACTTAATATCGCGCCAGAATTCTTTGTTCAGCATGTACACAGGAACAAAGAAAATTGCCAGGAATAACAGTACCCACCAACCCAGACGCTGACGCTCAACCGCAATGGGTTCAGCAACATAAGTCAGGAAGTTCACCAGGTCGAACACCAAACGGTCGTATTCTTTTGGTGACAAAGTACCTTCTTCTGCCAGATACAGAACACCGTCCTGCTCTTCAGTGATTTCCTGGCCTGTCAGAGTGTCATAACCCACAGCAACCTGAGCAGTGCCCATTACCTGACGACCTTGCAGATCAGCCAGAACGTGCGGCATACCTACATCTTTAAAGACCGAGTTATTCACACCCCAAGGGCGGCTTGGATCTTCGTAGAAGCTACGCAGGTAAGTGTAGAGCCAGTCTGGACGACGAACACGAGCAACCAGAGTCAGATCCGGAGGTGTCGCACCAAACCAGGTCTTACCATCTTCCGGACGCATCGCGTTAGACATCAGAGAGCCGATTTTAGTATCCGGGAACACCAGGTTCTCCATCATCAGCTCTTCCGGGATATCCAGGTCACGGGCAACACGGTTATAACGTGCATGCTCCAGTGAGTGACAGCCCATACAGTAGTTCATATAAACCTGAGCACCACGCTGCAGAGACGCTTTGTCGTGCAGGTCAGTCTTATGTTCATCCAGGTGGATGTTAGCGCCACCGCCAGCAACAGCCAGTGCCGGAACGATAGCAGCCAATAAACCTAATAATTTTTTCATGCTTAGTGACCTCCGGTTACACGCTCTGGCACAGGTTTGGTTTTCTCGATCTTGGTGTAAATCGGCATTAACAGGAAGAAGCCGAAATAGATAACCGAAGAAATACGCGCCATCAGAGTGTTGATGTCAGTCGCAGGCTGAGTACCCAGCCAGGTCAGCAATACGAAGGCAATCGCAAAGACAACAATGAATACTTTGCTGATCCAGCCTTTGTAGCGCCAGCTACGAACCGGGCTACGATCCAGCCAAGGCAGAACAAACAGAATGGCAATCGCACCGCCCATGGCTACAACACCCAGTAACTTGTCTGGAATTGCACGCAGGATGGCGTAGAACGCACCGAAGTACCATACCGGAGCAATGTGCTCAGGGGTCTTCAGACCATTCGCTGGTTCAAAGTTGGCGTATTCCAGCATGAAACCGCCACCTTCTGGCATAAAGAACATAACGCTACAGAACACCATCAGGAAGACCACAATACCCACCATATCGTGCACGGTGTAGTAAGGGTGGAAAGGTACGCCGTCTAATGGCTTACCGTTTTCATCTTTGTGTTTCTTAATATCAACGCCATCTGGGTTGTTAGAGCCCACTTCGTGCAATGCTAATAAGTGCATAACAACCAGCGCCACAATCACCAGTGGCAGAGCAATCACGTGCAGTGCGAAGAAACGGTTCAGAGTCGCGCCGGAGATCAGGAAGTCACCACGCACCCATTCAACCAGTGCATCACCAATACCAAAAGGAATTACGCCAAACAGAGAGATAATTACCTGCGCACCCCAGTAAGACATCTGACCCCAAGGCAGTACGTAACCCATGAAGGCTTCAGCCATCAGCAGCAAGTAGATCAGCATACCGAAGATCCAGATCAGCTCACGTGGCTTCTGGTAGGATCCGTACAGCAGAGCACGCATCATGTGCAGGTAAACGGCAACAAAGAAGAAGGTCGCACCGGTTGAATGCATATAACGAATCAACCAACCCCATTCAACATCACGCATGATGTATTCAACAGAAGCAAAAGCCGCTTCCGCGCTTGGCGTGAAGTTCATGGTCAGCCAGATACCAGACAGAATCTGGTTCACCAGCATTAACATGGAGATTACGCCGAAGAAGTACCAGAAGTTAAAGTTCTTCGGAGCATAGTACTTAGACATATGCTTTTCGTAGGTCTGAGTTACTGGCAGGCGGTCATCAATCCAACCCATCAGAGTATTTTGCTGCTTGCTCATTAAGCGTTCTCCTCATCAACACCGATGATCACAATGCCGTCGCTTTCGAAAGAATAGGGAGGAACTACCAGGTTTGCAGATGCCGGAGAACCGTTAAATACACGGCCTGACAGGTCAAACTTAGAACCGTGACATGGGCAGAACCAACCACCCTGCCAGTTGGCATCGAATGGTTCAGGCTTCACCTCAGCGTGATATTTCGGAGCGCAACCCAGGTGAGTACATACACCCAACAGAACAATCAGGTCAGGCTGACGGGAACGGTTGATATTGTCCGCGTACGCTGGTTGCTGATCTTTGTTGCTGTTTTCCGGATCTTTCAGGTTACCGTTCAGCGTTGGCAGAGTTGCCAGAGCCTCTTCCGTACGACGGGCAATATAAACAGGCTTGCCACGCCATTCGGCGGTAATCATCGCGCCAGGTTCAATTTTACTTACGTCAACTTTAGCCGGGGCACCCGCCGCCTTCGCTTTTTCACTTGGATTCCAAGATTTCACGAAGGGTACTGCGACAAAACCCGCACCGACAGCACCGACAGCAGCAGTCGCGCCTACGAGCAGAGTACGTCGACTCTTATTCACGCCGTCTTGACTCATTACCATCCTCTCCCATCAAAAAAAATCTAATGTTGCCAGTCGGAAGCTGCAATATTGTGCACTTGTTATACAGACCAAACATAGCAAACAGAGCGGCGCACATACTAAAGAAAAGCGGCCGCAGAGACAACTATAAAACCCAATAACCATGGGGTTTTGAGGCATAAAAAAAGCGTCCATTGACATAAGCCAAGGGACGCTTCTTTTCTTCCGAATTCCAGTGATGGAATTGGAGGCAAGCTTAACGCTTGGAGAATTGTGGCTTCTTACGTGCTTTACGCAGACCCACTTTCTTACGCTCAACTTCACGAGCATCACGAGTAACATAACCCGCAGCACGCAGAGATGGACGCAGAGTCTCATCGTATTGCATCAGAGCACGAGTGATACCGTGACGGATAGCACCCGCCTGACCGTTACCACCACCGCCGTTAACATTAACGATGATATCGAATTTCTCTAAGCTTTCGGTCAGCTCCAGAGGCTGGCGAACTACCATGCGAGCAGTTTCACGACCGAAGTAAACATCCAGAGGACGTTTGTTAACAACGATGTTGCCAGTACCTGGACGTAAGAAAACACGTGCAGTAGAAGTCTTACGACGACCAGTACCGTAGTATTGTTCTGCCATGATCTTATCCTACTTTCAGTTCTTGTGGCTGTTGCGCAGCATGTGGATGCTCGCTACCAGCGTAAACTTTCATTTTCTTGAACATAGCACGACCCAGAGGGTTCTTAGGCAGCATGCCTTTAACGGCCAGTTCAATTACTTGTTCAGGCTTGTAGTCGATCAGCTTGTCAAAAGAGATCGATTTCAGACCACCTGGGTAACCAGTGTGACGGTGATACATTTTATCACTGCCTTTGTTGCCGGTTACTTTAACTTTGTCTGCGTTGATAACTACGATGTAATCGCCAGTGTCTACGTGTGGCGTGTACTCAGGCTTGTGCTTGCCTCTCAAATGGCGAGCAACCTCAGTAGCCAGACGACCCAGCGTTTGCTCAGCTGCATCAACTACAAACCATTCACGTTTTACGGTTTCGGGTTTTGCGCTGTAAGTTTTCATCAATTTCTCGCCTTCAAGGGCAGGTTGATTCAAAAGAGGGCGGCATTCTATAGGAAGGGTTTGTCATACGCAAGCAATATTCGCTCATAAATTCAGCAGTGCTGAATTACCCTCCTGCAGCCCAGAGATGATGGGGAAAATAGACGCATAAAGCAGACCTCTATGCGTCACGTCCTTCAGTAATGTTCAGGTTCTCGGAACTTTACCAAGCCATAAATCAGCACCAGTAAGGTCACCATAATATCCAGCAATATCGCCAACGCCATCATGGTCGAGGTACCTTCCTGCTGATCGTAGCCAGCGGTCTGGCCGACATAAAAGCCACCCGCACTGATTAAAAAGCCAATCAGAATACAGGCAATCAGAAAGTAACCCTTGCCGTCGTCCAGCGTCAGCGTTTCTTCCAGTACTTTGCGTTGCAGCAGAAAATACGCAACAAAACACACAACACCGGCAATCCCCATGCTTACCAAGAAAAATGCAATCATAACCTTTGATCCGATAATTATTTTCCTAGAGCAAGCCTAGTTCAAAGGATCGGAGTCGCAAGTAAGGGAATTGGATCTTCGACAGAAGACCTAACAGGCATCAGATATTTTTTCTCGCAGCGCCGAAGGGCCATCCCGGGCCCTGCAGCGCTACCGCAACATCCTGTTGCTGCTACAAAAATAGCTCACACCAATTAGTCTTGTTAAATCAATGCTCACGGGTGGCACGAAATTCAATTTCCGGCCAACGCTCTTCCGTCAGGCTTAGGTTCACCCGAGACGTTGCGATATAGGTTAAATGGCCGCCACCGTCGATCGCCAGATTCTCAGAAGCTTTCTTGCGGAATTCTTCCAGCTTGCGCTCATCGTCGCATTGCAACCAACGCGCGGTGTTCACATTCACAGGCTCGTAAATACATTCCACTTTATATTCATCGCGCAGACGCTGCTGAACCACATCAAACTGCAGCACACCCACGGCACCCAGAATCAGGTCGTTGTTATTCAGCGGTTGGAATAACTGAGTCGCGCCCTCTTCCGATAACTGCTGCAAACCTTTCTGTAGCTGTTTCATCTTCAGCGGGTCTTTTAAGCGGACCCGACGGAACAGTTCCGGGGCGAAATGTGGAATGCCGGTGAACTGTAATTCTTCCCCCTGAGTAAAGGTGTCACCAATCTGAATCGTGCCGTGGTTGTGCAAACCAATGATTTCACCAGAGATGGCTTCTTCCACATTCGAGCGGTCACCAGCCAGGAAGGTCACCGCATCCGCCACCTTCACGTCTTTACCGAGACGGGTATGCTTCATCTTCATACCCTTGGAATAGGTACCGGAGCAGATGCGCATAAAGGCAATACGGTCACGGTGTTTTGGGTCCATATTGGCCTGAATTTTAAAGATAAAGCCGGAGAACTTAGCTTCGTCAGGTTTAACCACACGCTGCTTGGTTTCACGCTCAATCGGTGCTGGCGCCCAGTCAACGAAATAATCCAGCATTTCACGAATACCAAAATTCGCCAGTGCCGTACCAAAAAAGACGGGAGTCATCTCGCCAGCCAAATATTGCTCTAGATCGAACTCGTAACTGGCACCACGCACCAGCTCCACTTCGTCCATCAACTCATCCACCAGCTCATCGCCTAGCTCTGCACGAGCTTCGGCGGAATCAATGCCTTTAATCTGAACATCATCCGGTACCACGGACGCCTGTCCTGGCTGGAATAAATGCACGGTATCCGTGTACAGGTTGTAAACGCCTCGGAACGCCTTCCCCATGCCAATTGGCCAGGTCACCGGGGCACACTTAATTTTCAGAACCGTTTCGATTTCATCCAGTACTTCGATGTGATCACGAACTTCACGGTCCATCTTATTAATAAAGGTAAAAATCGGCGTATCACGCAGACGACAAACATCCATCAGTTTAATGGTTCGGTCTTCCACACCTTTAGCGCCGTCGATCACCATCAATACCGAATCTACCGCTGTCAGCGTGCGGTAGGTATCTTCCGAGAAGTCTTCGTGTCCAGGGGTATCGAGCAGATTGACCATGCGCTCTTTATACGGGAACTGCATCACCGAGGTGGTAATCGAGATGCCCCGATCTTGTTCCATCTGCATCCAGTCAGACGTTGCCATACGGCCGGTTTTTTTACCTTTTACCGTCCCGGCTAGCTGAATGGCATTACCTAACAGCAACAACTTTTCAGTGATGGTGGTCTTACCCGCATCCGGGTGGGAAATAATGCCAAAGGTACGGCGTTGGCCAACCTCGGTCTGAAAGGCAGAAGACGACATAGCAGAGTCTCAGAAATAATAAGCAGTATGAAATGGCGGGCATTGTCGTCGAATCTGTGACAAAGCTCAAACGATGCCGGGATAAAAACCATTATGAAACCGTTCATAACCTCAGGTTATAAAACTCACATCAGAAATTACTTTAATCAGAGATAAGTCCGCACTATTGCTTACGTACGAATACTTCAAACCCGCAATTACTGATATTAATCAAATGACGGCCCCCATTATTTTTTTGGCTTGTGATAGCCTCTCGCGCCTTCTGAAAAGCGCCGATATCGACGAGTGGTGTTTTTTCCTAT
Organism: Bacterioplanoides sp. SCSIO 12839; assembly: GCF_024397975.1. Lineage (NCBI taxonomy): Bacteria > Pseudomonadati > Pseudomonadota > Gammaproteobacteria > Oceanospirillales > Oceanospirillaceae > Bacterioplanoides > Bacterioplanoides sp. SCSIO 12839. The sequence goes on along the minus strand of NZ_CP073745.1, from coordinate 441,230 downwards.
TTCTTTTTATCGATGTGAGGTCTGTATGGAATCAATCATCAGTGCAATTAATTCCCTGGTTTGGGGGCAATTAATGGTTCCCCTGCTGCTAGGGGTTGGCATTATGTTTTCGCTGCGCCTGCGCTTTATTCAACTGCGCCGCTTTAAGCATATGTTTTCGATTTTATTCAGCGGCAAAGGAAAAGATAACTTTGGAATTTCGCCGTTTCAGGCATTGTGTACGTCCTTAGCGTCCCGGGTCGGAACCGGTAACTTAGCCGGTGTAGCTGTTGCCCTGTACGTAGGTGGTGCAGGTGCCATTTTCTGGATGTGGATGACCGCTTTATTAGGCATGGCAACCGGTTACGCAGAAAGTGCATTAGCACAGTTATATAAAACCCAGGACGATCAGGGCACCTATCGCGGCGGCCCGGCTTATTATATTGAGCGCGGTCTGGGCCAACGCTGGATGGGCATGCTGTTCGCCGTCCTGCTGATTATTTCATTCGGCTTTGTGTTTAACGCGGTACAAGCTAACTCCATCGCCGTTGCCATGAACAGCGCTTTTGGTATTGATACTCTGACCACAGGTCTGGTGATTGCTGCGTTATCAGCCATCGTTATTTTTGGCGGCATTCATTCAATAGCCCGTGCTGCCGAAACACTGGTCCCCCTGATGGCATTGGTCTATCTGATGGTTGCTCTGTCTGTGGTAGCAATGAACTACGACAAAGTACCGGCGATGTTTGCTCAGATTTTCAGCAGCGCATTTGGCTTAGAACAAGCCGCTGGCGGTATCATGGGAGGCCTGATGGTGGCCTTATTAAATGGTGTTAAGCGAGGTTTGTATTCTAACGAAGCCGGTATGGGCAGCGCCCCGAACGCAGCTGCCAGTGCAGCTCCGAACCCACATCACCCAGCCTCTCAGGGCTTTGTACAGTCACTTGGAGTCTTTATCGACACCATTATTATCTGTACCTGTACCGCACTGGTGATCCTGCTGTCGGGCGTAATGGAACCTGGTAACGGCGTAAGTGGTGTTGAGCTGACTCAGGCCGCACTGGATGCCACCTTAGGTGGTGGCGGTAAAGCACTGGTTGCCATCGCTATTCTGTTTTTTGCCTTTACGTCGATCATCGGTAACTACATGTATGCGGAAAGCAATCTGATTTACCTGATGGGCAACCGTTACGTGAAACCATTATTGATGATCGTGCGCGCTCTTGTGATTGGTATGGTCATCTGGGGCGCAGTAGAAAAAGTTGGCATCGTTTGGGATGCTGCAGATGCGTCCATGGGGCTGATGGCCATGGTCAACTTAGTCGCTCTGATCTTACTGTCGGGCGTAGTGATTAAACTGACCCGTGATTACGAACAGCAGTTGAATCAGAAACAGGTGCCACACTTCAACAGCAGTGATGACTACCCGGGCACCATCGACCACAACATCTGGACCCGATAACATCACCAGGGTCCGACAACAACATCCGGATCCGAAAGAGTGCGTTATATCAGGTAAAGCGTGATTCATGCCGTTATACTGGCGGCATGAATCATGACCTTAATCTTGTTCTGCAACGCCTGTCCTGGCTGCGCTTATCCATCGCCTCTGTTTGGCTGATATTTCTTGGCTACCTGCAATATCAGGGGTTTGGCCAACTGTCTGTCGCATGGTTGTTACTGGCCCTGTATATGCCATTGTTATTAATCAGTGGCTGGCAAGGGCAACGCAGTCAATTCGGCAAGCATCAGCCTATCAAAGACTGGCATCTGTTATTACACCTGGCATTTGAAACACAATTACTGGCCGGACTGCTGTTTTTTACCGGCGGAGCCACCAACCCGTTTATTTCCTATTTTCTGGTATTGCTGGTATTCGCCGCCTACAGCCTGAACACCGGCATGGCATTATGGGTCGCGCTGTTATGTATTATTGACTACAGCGCACTGACACAGTGGTATCAGCCATTAATGGCTGCCAACCACAACCATGCTTTAGGAGGTCACTCTTTATTCGACTGGCACCTAGCGGGTATGTGGCTGACGTTTGTCATCAGTGCCTTAATTGTCATCACTTTTATTCCCATGCTGCTGAAAGCGCGACAAAAGCAGCAGAAAGAAATCCAACAATTGCGCGAACAACAGCTCAAAAACGAACAACTGATCGGCATTGCCACTTTGGCCGCGGGTACAGCCCATGAAATGGGCACACCATTGATGACCATGCATATGATTCTTGATGACATCGCCATGCAACCTGATCACCTGTTGACCAAGCAGGATCTGCATTTATTACGCGAGCAAGTTGCCAGCTGCAGACAATCGCTGCAACACTTAGCCAATGCTGGCCGACACGCTCATCATATTGGCCAACAAACGTCATATCACTGGTTATGCACATTGCTGCATCGCTGGCGCCTTAGTCACCCAAATGCCCTCTGGGTTGATAATGGCATTGATGCTGAGGCAACTGTCACCGCTTCACCTCTGCTGGATCAGGCATTGTTGAACCTGTTAGATAACGCTGCCGAAGCCGGTAATCAGCCAATCGAGCTGAAAGTGACACTAGAAAAGCACCTCTGGACACTCGATATTGTTCAGCCTGACCCGGAAGCAGCCTCACACATTAACAAACAGGCACTGTTCAGCAGCAACAAAGAACATGGCATGGGGATTGGTTTATATCTGAGTAATGCCAGTGTTGAACAATTCGGCGGGCAAGTACTGTTAAAAGCGCTGGATAACGGCGGCAGCTTATGTCAGATTCAGCTGCCTCGGGTAAAACCGAATCGCGCGAAAGCACAGTAATACAGCGGCAAAAAGACGGTATATGAATAAACCTGATATTCTGGTGATTGATGACGACCTGCATTTTACTCAGGTGTTATGCCGCAGCTTAGAGCGCCACGGGCACACATGCTGGCATGCAGAAACTGCGGAACAGGCGTTAACGCTTGCACAGCAGCATCAACCACAATGGGTCACATTAGATTTACGCTTAGAAAAAGACTCAGGGTTACAACTTATTGAACCGCTGAAACACATACTGCCCGATGCCCGAATTGTGATGCTCACTGGTTACGCCAGCATTCCCACAGCCGTTGAAGCCGTTAAATTAGGCGCTTATAACTACCTGCATAAACCCGCCACGTTACTGGAATTATTAAATGCCTTTTCGGATGAGCCACAAACATCCGATGTCGAAGAAGCGCCGGAAGTGATGTCGGTGGAGCGGATGGAATGGGAGCATATTCAGCGCATTCTGAATGAAAACGATGGCAATATTTCCGCGACCGCACGAGCCTTGAACATGCACCGCCGAACCCTGCAACGCAAGCTGCAGAAATACGCGCCGCGCTAGAGACAGTATCGATTAACGAAAGTAAGAGTCTTCGTCGAAGGTGCTTAACCAGCGCGGATGGAACACCACCATACCTGTGATAAACATGCCATTCACCACCCCTTCCGGAAACATCATCAAGGGCAAATAGCGTAAATAATCACGCCAGAGAATATCGGGAGTGTATAACTCCATCACCAGCAATAACGCACTGCGGATAATATCGGTAAACGCATGGGTAAAACCGGCGTTAAAAAATCCAGCCACCAGAATATAAACAAACGGGTTATGGGTCATGCGCCGGTATACCAGCAGATAGAAGCCATAGCTGAACATCACAGGTAACGCACTGAAAAATACGTACTGATATGCCAGCTCTTGCCAGATAAATTTACCCGCCAGCAACATCAGCAACTGAACAAAAAACGCGGCTAATAAAGCCAGCTGCCAGCCCATCATCAGGGTGAGCGCGGTATAGCCCAGAATATGAAATTCAATACCCGGCTGAATACCCGCCCGTAAATACCAGAACACTGATACCACCAGCACACTGCCCCAGAACATATGCTGAGCAGCACGGTGAGCCTGAATCGCGGACCAGTTCACCTGCCGAATGGCGGCCAGCAAAATCAATACAGCAATAACCGCGCTGAAAATCAGTAATTCATTGGGAATCATTAATGCGCGATCGACAGTTTCGGTCATAGCATAATGCCTGGTCAGATCAGGAAAGCTTAGAGTAATGGCAAGGCGAATAATAACGCATCTTCGCGCCCACCAGAGGTTGGGTAATAATTACGCCGACGACCGGTTTCACAGAAACCCAACAGCTCATACAAGGCAATGGCAGAGGCATTACTCTCACGGACTTCAAGAAACAGCTGCTCAGCTGACGCTGCATTGGCTACTGCAATCACCTGTTGCGCCATTTGTTTACCAAACCCTTGTCCCTGGTAATCCGGATGCACTGCAATGGTTAATAATTCGGCCTGATCGGCAATCACGGACACCACAGCATGGGCAACAACACGCTGCTGATATTCCAACACCCAACAGACATCGGGCTTTTCCAGATAACGCTGCATGATACTGGCGGCCCAAGGGTGTGAATGCGCCGCTTGCTCCACCTGCATGATGGCTTCTAAATCGGATTGTTGAGCCGCACGAATCACAATACGTTTCTCACCTGATACCTTATTCGTTCGATGCTTGACTGGTGCTACAGCACGGAACCTTGCTGGAGCAGCATATGCCACAGACGCCGTTTTTCTGCCGGAGTTTCTAACACCTGATTCAGGTTGGCCGCCCAAAAGCTGTTTTTTTCATGCATTTCAGCGCCGGCTAATGGCAACCATTGTTGGCAGTCGTCCCCAAAAGCGACGATATATTGCGATCCTTGTGTCGCAAAATGCTGCCACTGAGCGGTCAGTGCCTGAACGGCCACAGACTGACTCTGATCATGATGGCTGGATTCAATAAATGGCCAGCGGAAGGTCAGCGGTGCCTGCATCATATCCAGCGGTTGCTGCATCCCAGCCATCACCCGATAAGCAAAGCGCATCATGGCATCCAGTGTCTGAGCATCCTGACACACCCAAACACCGTGCTGACCCACGCGTAAGAAATGTAATTCAAACCGAGGTGGAGTCAGATCCACCGCCTCTGCAGCAGTGACTTCAGCGGTTGCAACAGGACTAGGGACAGCGGTGTTATTTTCGGCCGACTTACTGATCGGTGGTAGCGCTGCATTCTGAGCACCGCGAGACTGTTGCGCAGCATCACCTACGGCCAATAATTCGGCCGCCATCACCGGTGGAATATGATGGCTTTGCGCCAGTTGCTCCACTTCTTGATGGGAATGATGATTGGCCGCTTCGGTGGGCAACCAACGAGGCTCAGGAGCATTTTCCAGTGCACTACGGGGCATCCACTGTGTGATGCCCATGGCCTGTAAATAATCGAGCCGCGTTTGCTCCAGCATAGCGGTAATTAAACGCCGTCAGCTTGAGGGTGCTGACGCTCAGCGTCCCCTTCCAGCAGGTTTAGTGCGTGGATATAGGCTTTGGCTGACGCAATCACGATATCAGTATCAGCACCGTTACCGTTCACAATACGGCCGCCTTTCTCCAAACGTACAGTGACTTCACCCTGAGAGTCGGTTCCCTCAGTAATGGCATTCACCGAGTACAACAGCAGGTTAGCGCCAGACTGAGCGACGGCTTCAATGGCTTTAAATGAAGCATCAACCGGGCCGCTGCCATCGGATTTGTTTTTAAACTCTTCGCCGTTACGGCTAACCACGACTTCGGCTACCGGAGTTTCGCCGGTGGCGGAGTGGCTTTCCAGCGACACTAACTTATAGAGATCTTCTACCGCAGCGGCTTTGGCTTCAGACACCAGCGCCTGTAAATCTTCATCGAAGATTTCATGCTTTTTGTCAGCCAGATCTTTAAAACGGGCAAAAGCTTCGTTTAATGCCGCATCTGTATCAAAGGTTACACCCAGCTCTTCCAGGCGACTACGGAATGCCGCACGACCAGAGTGCTTACCCATCACCATTTTGTTGGCGCCCCAGCCAACGTCTTCGGCTTTCATGATCTCGTAAGTTTCACGATGCTTCAGTACGCCGTCCTGGTGAATACCCGATTCGTGAGCAAAGGCATTCGCACCAACAATGGCTTTGTTAGGCTGCACCGGGAAGCCGGTAATGGAAGACACCAAACGTGAAGTCGGAACGATGTGAGTCGTATCAATGCCGGTTTCGATATTAAACAGGTCATGACGGGTACGGGTTGCCATCACCAGCTCTTCCAGTGACGCGTTACCGGCACGTTCGCCCAGACCATTGATAGTACATTCCACCTGACGTGCACCATTGGCAACCGCAGCCAGCGAGTTAGCGACTGCCAGACCTAAGTCGTTATGGCAATGCACGGAGAAGATGGCTTTATCAGAGTTCGGAATACGCTCAAGCAGGGTTTTGATTTTATGGCCGAATTCTTCCGGAATGGCATAACCCACGGTATCCGGAATATTAATGGTGGAGGCACCGGCATCGATGGCCGCTTCAATAATGCGACATAAGAAATCGTCTTCAGAACGACCGGCATCTTCACAGGAGAATTCAACGTCTTCGACAAAACCACGGGCTTTCTTAACCGCGTATACCGCCTGCTCTATGACCTGATCCGGCTCCATCCGCAGCTTGTATTGCATGTGAATCGGCGAGGTAGCAATAAAGGTATGAATACGAGCACGCTCGGCTTGCTTCAGAGCGGCAGCAGCGTGCTCAAGATCACGATCAACCGCACGAGCCAGTGAACAGATTGTGCTTTCACGAACGTTAGCGGCAACCGCCTGGATCGCTTCAAAGTCACCCGGGCTGGCAGCAGCAAAACCAGCCTCAATCACATCAACACGCATTTTTTCCAATGCTTTACCGATGCGGATCTTTTCGTCTTTGGTCATTGACGCACCAGGGCTTTGCTCCCCATCGCGCATCGTAGTATCAAAAATGACCAAACGATCTTGCTGACTCATGTGCTACTCCACTGCTAATCACGAATAAAATATCGCGCCATTATACGCGCGATACCGTGATTCTGCAGCAGAGAGAAAGGAGATTAGACGTTAAATATCAACGAATCGGGGTGGCTGTCAGATTCGTTGTCATATTCAGGTTTTGCATCACAATGCCGGTAAAAACAGTTTGCGGGGCAACCACATCCGGGTGTTTCAGCTGAACCTGGTCAATCTGGAAGTCTTTAAACGAAACATTACCCTGAACCGCAAAGCCCAATGGACGTAACGCTTTTTGTGCTTCTGTAGGGTTCTCAACATAGGTGAACGTGGTGCGCGTATCATCATCATAAATGAGCTCGCGACCAACTTCCGGATCCAGCGTAGGATTACCTTTTTTCAGTACCTTGGTTTCAAACACATCGATGTTCAGGTTAGCCCGGAAGCCGTAGTCATTTGTATCAGAAGTACCCAGACCATCATTGGTACTATAACCATCAAAGATAATCTGGGTACCACTACCATTAATGGAGTTTCCGGAAGCATCTGTACGACGATTATTTTCCCAGGTTAAACGATTTCGAGCGGTTGTTCCTGCACTCGTTAATCCCTCAGGCTCAAATGCCGCTTTTAACGCAACCGTCAGACCTTCATTACCACGGTCTTCCCAGCGACCACCAGCGGTACCACAGGATGATGCATCGGCGGCATTAGCACCCACACAAACGGCACCGGCACCGCCCGGGTTAATTGTTAACGATGAGCCTTTCTCAAATCGCTCCAAGACGATTCGCCCCAAGCTGCGGCCGGTGTTTCTATCACCCCAGCGCATATCATTAACATCCATCGTGCTCCACTGTTCAGTCCGATTAATACTCAGACCCGAATCACTGACATCCACCTGAAATCCACGTAAGTGGATCTCGTAGTCAACTCCTGTTGCCCAAACACCCTGGCCATTTTCGTCAACAGATAAACCGATGTTGCTGTCAGAAAACAAATAATCGCCATCCACCTGAATGCCACCGCCACTGACACCACCTGCAGTGATGAGAGTGTAGCCATCCAGATTAAAGTCCATCGCCTGAAAAACCTCGAGAGACAACAACAGCTCTGCGCCACCTTGAATCGGCGCGTTTTTATTACCAACTTTTAAACCATCAATGCTGTAACTACCCTGAAAACGATTTAAGCCTAAAGCAATGGCCGATTTGTTCAGCGTTCCAGGGTTATTGTCGTGATCAAACTGTCGTAAATCCAACGTTACATCACCGCGACCATAACTTTCGATACCACTGAAAATAACCGTTCTGGTGTTGTCGATATAAGCAACATTCGCTTGCTCAAGATTCCACTCAACCGCTGCCGACAAGCCTTCACTATTAACCGACAAGCCGGTGTAAAAATTTTGCGCGTAAGGACGAATAGCAACCGGTAAATCTGTCAAAACAGGCTGACGAATACCCGGATATAAACGAGTACGATTGCTGTAACCATTGCCATCAACAAATAAGAAATCCAACTGGATAGCTCCCACCGGATTCACCGCATCACCAATCATAATGCGGTCGGCATTAAAGGTGCCATCAAGGCGGTCATAACCAAGCAATAAGTGGTCAGACTCAACATCAAGCGTCAGGTTTGACACACTCAGAGAGCCATTAAAATCTCCCATAAATAAATCATTACCATCGTCGGTGAAACGAACAAAGTTATCCGGGTCTTGCAGAATATTAATATTCGCATCCAGACTGATACCTTCAGAACCTGAACGCCCACCGGCATACAACTGAGCATCCCCAGACAGAGCCAATTCACCGGATAATGTTCCCAGCGAGACATCCCCCAGTTTCAGGCCACCAGAAGAAAAGGAATAGGCAAACTGCTCTAAGTCGAAATTAAGACCGGTTTGATTACCTCTGACCGCTTCACCAATTCCCAAGCGCGTGACATTAGCGTTATAACCAATATCGTCAAAACTTAACGAGCTACCATTCGTGGTCCACACCAACTCGGCATCTGAGATGGATGTCTGGAATGAGCCTTCCAGATAATTGTCACCACTCTGAGAAGCACCAACGCGTATCAGGCTGGTACCGCTATAATCAAGCTGAAACTGACCAACACTACCAGCTGAGTCGTTAATACGAACAGCACCAACCGTTACTCGGGTAGGGTCAACCTCAGTAGCAATTCTCAGAGTACCGTCCGCTTCGATATCGACAATTTGTGTCGTTAAAGATGCCTGGCTGATATCCCCTTGCTGACCACGCTGAATATCCTGAATCTGTAGCTGATTGCCATCCTGAATATAGGCTAATTCATCAATGGACAATGCACTGCTGGTTTCAAGCGTGATACCAGCCTGACCAGTAACGGCTTCAAGCTCATGGTCACTGATGGGCTTTAATGCTGCGCTATAATCAGTCGATAAAAGAAGAACGGCGGGGATAAGTCTTTTCATTATGGCGTCCCCGTTGGAAAGATTAATAAGTTCCCCTGCAGATTTGCAGTGCCATTCACTTCGATGGTGACAACATCAGTTTGCTGAAAACCACTGTCCGTTGGCCGAGCACTATTACTGTTGGCAATGGTGAAGGAAGCGTTGTCATAATCGAGTTGGTTTGGCAAACCAATCTCAAACACATCACCATTGAAACTGGCCCCATCGTTACCAAAACCACTATTAATCGTTCGGGTTCGCAGTGTTAGTCCTTCAAACGAAAAACGTCCACGAATATTATCCAGGACAAACCAGCCACGACCATTACCGGTATTAATCGCCAGCCTTGCGCCGCAACGTCTGTCCAGCGTTCCTGAACTACAAACTGCTTGCCAGTTATAACCATTACCCGATGGCCCATCCGCATTCAGAGGACCACCAGACTCATTAATTACCAGATCACCGGTAAGGTATACGCCCCCCTGGCCAGTAACATTATCCATTTCAGCAGAAGATAAAGGTTCCAGAGCCGCGACATGAAAAGCAACAGAAGCAGAGAGCGTTAACAATATCTTTTTCATCATCACAAATCCCTGCTCGTTGCTCGCAGATATTGAATCTGTAAGTTAGAAATTGTTGAGCTACCAAAATTTGCATTGCCCACAGAGACATTGCCAATATGAATATCGGTTCGAGGGCCGTTCTGATAGAAGCTGTCGTAATAGGCTCGCCCCGCTGCATCAGCACAACCGCCGGTCGAATTTACAGAACCACAATTACCTGAAATATCGCCGATCTCTACCGTAAAGTTACCGGTTGAATCGACTTCAAACGTAACGGGTTGTTCCTGCCCCCAGCCAAGTTCACTTTCTAAAACAAAATCACTAAAAGTAACGTTGGCACCACAGTTATTTCCATCCGCGTCACATGCAAAAACGGTTAATGTATCTGCAAAAGCGCTGATGCCAACATTGCCGATCATTTCATTATTTTCGCCCCACAAACGTAAATAACTTCCATCGGTAACAAAACCGGTTGCATGAGCTTCAAGGGATTGCGAACGCGAGTTCGCAACTTCAAGGTCAAAACGAATGCCGAAGTCTGCCTGCTCTGATTCACGGCTTGTTAAAACAGAATAATCGATACCGGTAACACGATCGACTCGCTGACCATCCGACTGAGGGCGCCCGGGAAAGCGACTTTCATTTCGTGTTTCAGATGCTGTCACTAACATGCTTTTAGAGCCTGACGCACTACCAACAAGACGCTCAGGCGCGGCATATTCAAAAACCGCTTTATCTGCAATACCGATCGTATCGCCATCAACAAGCTCAATATTGTAGGGATATAACAGTCGGCCTAAATTGACGGGGTTACCAATAACGTTTGCCCCCTGATTACTTCCTGAGCCGGCAATATAAAGCTGTGAAACACTCAATACCACATCCTGACCACTGCTGTTCTGGATACCGCTGATATCAAGCCGGTTACCGGACGCAACATCGGTTCCTGCCTCAAAGGCAAAGTCTTCGAAGATAAACCCGAGTCCTTCTCCATCGATATTACCCAGCTGCTCGTCATCCAAACCAACCAGATCAGCATGCACATTGAAGGCTAGCAATAGCGAGCCAAGAGTAGTCGCGTACTTAGTCATAATATGGATCCAGCAGTTTAGTCCGAACACGTTCAATACCATTCAGAGACTGTTCGAAGTCAACGGTGATACCGCCATTAGGAATATTCATGAATGCACCAAATGGTGTCGTGGTGCCGGAGCCATTGTCATACCAGGTGACCTGTTTAGTCTGGAAGGATAAAAACAGTCCTGACGCTGGATTATTGTTCTGCCCAATATCCAACGTTCTAAAATTACTCAAATCAAAGCAGGTAGCAATCCCAAGTACAGCACAGTTGTTCGAGCGAAACAGGCCCAATAAAGCGCCAGTGATTGCACCGCAGTTCCCGCCGGGCAAGCAATCAAGCGTATCACCATTCACAACACCTACTTGCTGAGCCCTAATCTGATCTTCATCGCCATTGCTATTGACCAGCCGCGCCGCTGCCTCAAGTTCAGTACTATCCCCCACTCCAGCGATACTCAATAGGAAACGCTGAAAGCCACTTGCAGAAGCACGTATTGGCGCTGCTGTGCCAGCAACTCTCACTTCAATATTGCCTGTAAGATATTCAATATTACCGCTCAGTTTTCCAAGCGCTTCGCTAAAACCAACACGAAGTCCAACCAGCTCTTCTGTACCGTTGTTATCTTCAAATGCAAGTTCAAAAAATGGATCTTTGATATTAAATGGGTTCAGAGAACCATCGCTGTTAACACTCCCCAAAGCAAAGTCATTGATGCGAATATCACTACTCCCTGAAGCTTCCCCAGATCGCTCGTAACGACCCAATTCAACTAAATCAGCATTTAAAGAGACATCGACATCCATACCAAAGGTGAATTTGGTGAAGTCCGTATTACCCTGAGAAGTTCGGTCAATTTGCAGAAACGCCTGACCTGTCGCATCGGATAATTGACTATCCGACATAGGGGTTAAGTCCGCTAAAGCGGTTGGCACCCCTAACATAAGGAGCACGCTTAGCATCAGTTTTATCAAGGTGGAAACCTCGCAGTGAGAACAATCCACCTAAAACAATTGATCGTTACAACATGAAGATCGAAGGTGGTTGTTTATTTTTTATATTTATACAGGCCACCAGAATAAGAAATAACCAGATTCATTCAAGAGAAAAGGAAGGTACTATAGTACAGCTTTAAGAACTGTCTTTATTGGTTAACCCAATAAAAAGCTCTACTAGGTAAATTAAAGTTTCATCGGTAAATTTAAGTGGGATTTTGCGAGGGATTCGTAATCAAAAGAGGCAATTACAAGATAACTTTACCTTAAATCCGAAGAGGAAGAATTGTTTCAACCATTCAACAATCTGAAGCTATTTTTCTAAAAAATACCTCTATTAAGTTCAGTAATAACTCGTCTTCAACAAAGGCTAAACGGCAGGATGTTGCTCGTCAGAGCGAAGCTGCCCGCAGGGTATCGCCAGGAATGATTACCAGGCTTTTCTTACAGGCAAGAAAAAACCCCGATCGCATGAGCGACCGGGGTTTTAGGATAAGAGCTTGACGATGACCTACTCTCACATGGGGAAGCCCCACACTACCATCGGCGATACTGCGTTTCACTTCTGAGTTCGGAATGGATTCAGGTGGTTCCACAGCTCTATTGTCGTCAAGCAAAGCTTGTTGCATCGTGATTGTCTTACGCGCTCTGCAATCAGTCAGCTAATAGGTTGGATACATGAGTATGTAATTAAGATTCTCTCGCGAACCGGCGGTGCCGATTATTTTTTACTCTATTTAAGAGTTTGGCTTGTTAACACCACCAAGTTTGGGTGTTATATGGTCAAGCCTCACGGGCAATTAGTACAAGTTAGCTCAACGCCTCACAACGCTTACACACCTTGCCTATCAACCAGGTAGTCTTCCTGGGCCCTACAGGGAACTCGAAGTTCCAGTGAGATCTCATCTTGAAGGGGGCTTCCCGCTTAGATGCTTTCAGCGGTTATCCTGTCCGAACGTAGCTACCGGGCAATGCCATTGGCATGACAACCCGAACACCAGAGGTTCGTCCACTCCGGTCCTCTCGTACTAGGAGCAGCTCTTCTCAAATCTCAAACGCCCACGGCAGATAGGGACCGAACTGTCTCACGACGTTCTAAACCCAGCTCGCGTACCACTTTAAATGGCGAACAGCCATACCCTTGGGACCGGCTTCAGCCCCAGGATGTGATGAGCCGACATCGAGGTGCCAAACACCGCCGTCGATGTGAACTCTTGGGCGGTATCAGCCTGTTATCCCCGGAGTACCTTTTATCCGTTGAGCGATGGCCCTTCCATACAGAACCACCGGATCACTATGACCTACTTTCGTACCTGCTCGACGTGTCTGTCTCGCAGTTAAGCCGGCTTATGCCATTGCACTAACCTCCTGATGTCCGACCAGGATTAGCCGACCTTCGTGCTCCTCCGTTACTCTTTGGGAGGAGACCGCCCCAGTCAAACTACCCACCACACAGTGTCCTCGATCCAGATAATGGACCTGAGTTAGAACCCCAAATTGACCAGGCTGGTATTTCAAGATTGGCTCCACGCTAACTGGCGTTAACGCTTCAAAGCCTCCCAGCTATCCTACACAAGACAATTCAAAGTTCACTGTGAAGCTATAGTAAAGGTTCACGGGGTCTTTCCGTCTAGCCGCGGGAACGCAGCATCTTAACTGCGAATTCAATTTCACTGAGTCTCGGGTGGAGACAGTGTGGCCGTCGTTACGCCATTCGTGCAGGTCGGAACTTACCCGACAAGGAATTTCGCTACCTTAGGACCGTTATAGTTACGGCCGCCGTTTACCGGGGCTTCGATCAAGAGCTTCGCCG